>DATBQC010000829.1:0-14819 GCA_036561065.1 Methylobacter sp.
GCTTCGTGAAAACACATGCTCTATCGCTTCTGGGGACTACTCGACTCCTGTCTAGCAGCGTAAGCCAGTTGTGATCGGTCAATTACAGCCGTTCGTAGATTGATCGGGCAACAAGCGAATTATTTACTCCAAGCTAATCGATCAAGCCACCCACTTTTCTTAAGGAAGCGCTGAATAAGTTGATTCCATTCATGGTTCGACAAGGCTCTCCTGAGCGTAGCCGAAGGGTTAACCACGAACGGAATCAACAATTTACCGTTCATCCTGAGTCTGTCGAAGGATTCGATCAGCGCTACCTAAAATCATTCTGATCTTCATCTAATTTTAATTAAACCCACAGGTTTCCTCTCATCTTGCCTCTGTAGTCTATGCCTCATCGTAGCGATTGGTGAATAACGCCGGTCGCGATTACTTTGGGGATGGGCGGTTGTTACCGTTCATCATTGAATACAGACAGAATAGGGAGTTAACGAATATGCCACTCGCTTTAGGTAACATCTTCAACGGACTCTTCAAGCAATATGGACACACCGTGATCCTGTTGCTGCGGTTTGTCGACATAGCCATGCTAATTGGCGCCGCTTGGGTCTCCCATTATTTATGGCTTCGCCAGTTCGTCATCGATCAGGACTACCGCATAGTGGTCTCCCTGGGTATTTTGGCGGCCATTATCTTTTTTGAAATTGGGCAGGTTTACCGTCCCTGGTCGAATGACACCATGCGCGGGGAAGTCTCGCGTGTCGTCAGGGCTTGGGTATCCGCCATCGTGACGGTTATTTCGATTGTTGCGTTGGTTCGTTTGCATTTTTGGTTCGGTTCCAGTTATCGCTGGATCGTCACCTGGTGGGTGCTGGGATTGTTATTCGTGCTGACCGCCCGCAGTCTGCTATCCCATTTATTGCAATGGTTACGTTCCCGCGGCTGGTCTCAAGGCCGTATCGTCATGGTCGGATTGAATCAGATGGCCGTTGCGGTTAGCAGACAGTTGAGCCATTCCTCCTGGGCCGGTTTGCAAGTCGTGGGTTACGTCGATGATCCATCCTTAACTCAGCGCACGGTGGGCGATGCTTCTCTGCCGCGACTCGGGGATTTGGAAGACCTTTCTGCCATCGTTATCAAGGAAGCCATCGACGAAGTATGGATTGCGTTCCCCGGCGATTCGCTCGTCGAGCGCGCCCAGTATCAATTGCGGCATCTGCCGGTCAGTATCCGGCTGGTTATCGACTGCTTTGATTTCAAGCAGAGTAAATTCCTCAGCCTGAACACGGTGGCCGGCATTCCGACCTTGGATTTTTCGGTCTCTCCATTGCATGGCGTTAACCGCTATATCAAGGAAGTCATGGATAGATTCTTTGCGCTGATCCTGTTGATACTGATCAGTCCGCTACTGCTGTTGATCGCTATCGGCGTCAAGCTGAGTTCTAAAGGACCTGTGTTTTACCGGCAAGAGCGGGTCGGCTGGAACAACCGTTCGTTCACGATGATGAAGTTCCGCTCGATGCCTGTGGACGCCGAAGCCAAAACCGGCGCGGTTTGGTCTAAGCCTGGCGAAAAACGGGCGACCCGGTTTGGCGGTTTCTTGCGCAAAACCAGCCTGGACGAACTGCCGCAACTGATTAATGTGTTGAAGGGCGACATGTCTCTGGTCGGGCCTCGTCCTGAGCGCCCGGATTTCGTCGAAGTCTTCAAGGACCAAGTGCCGAATTACATGAAAAAGCACATGGTCAAGGCCGGCATCACCGGCTGGGCGCAAGTGAACGGCTGGCGCGGAGACACCGATTTGAATCGGCGCATCGAACACGATTTGTATTACATCCAGCATTGGTCGGTATGGTTCGATCTGGAAATTGCACTGCGCACCGTGCTGACCGGTTTTATCAATAAAAATGCGTATTGAGGCGAAAGGCGCAAGACAAAGGGCGAAAAAATCCAATTTCCAAATTACGCAGCCCCTTAGCCTTTTGCCTTTCGTCCTTTGCCTGCTTTTAAAATATAGGAACACATTTGCCATGTTTAGAATAATGTTTAGAACAATGCCCTTGATACCGGCCTTGCTGCTGCAAGCCTGCTCTTTAACGCCCGGCATGGAGATGGAGAACAACACCCCATTATCGAATATAGAGGTTCCGATGATGGTAGACGGCAAGTTAATCAAGGAAAAGGCGAAGATTTCTCAGATTACCGCAGACCTGATTATCGACCGGGAAAATTCGAAACGGCGGGAGATCAACGAACTACCGTCTCAGGTTGTCCCGATGACCGCATATAAGATCGGACCGCATGACAGGCTTCAAATCACGGTGTGGGAACATCCGGAACTGAACGATCCGGGCGGCGAGAAAATCGACCCCGAGTTGGCGGGCAAGATGGTCCAAGATGACGGCATGCTTTATTACCCCTACGTGGGCAACGTCCAGGTGCAAGGAAAAACAGCCAACGAGGTTCGGGAGTTATTGAGCCAAGGGCTTTCCAAATACTTCAAGAAAGTCAAACTTGATGTCCGGGTGCTGTCTTTCCAGAGTCATCGGGCAGCCGTGGTCGGTCAGGTCAAAACGCCGGGGATCCAGGCGATGACCGAGACGCCGTTGACTATTACCGAAGCCATCAGCCGCGCCGGCGGCGTGACCGAGGATGCCGATACCAGCAACGTGACTCTGGCTCGCGATGGCAAGCTCTATAAGATCGATGTGATGAGGTTATACGAAAAGGGCGGCGCTGAGCAAAACCTGCTGCTTAAGGACGGCGACGTGCTGAATGTCTCCGACCGCAAGGACAACGAGGTGTTCGTAATGGGCGAAGTCGGCAAGCAGCAGGCGCTGCAAATCAACAAGGGCAAATTGACGCTTGCACAGGCGCTGGCGAAAGCCTATGGGGTTGATTTCAATACTTCACGGGCGGAAGAGGTTTATGTGATTCGGACAGGAGAGCTAAAGACAGGAGAGCTAAAGCCGGAAATTTTCCAGTTGGATGCGAAATCGCCTGACGCGCTGATTCTAGCGGATCAGTTCCACTTGCAAGCTCACGATACCGTTTTCGTAAGTACCGCAGGCGTGACCCAGTGGTCCCGAGTTCTGAACCAAATCCTGCCGTCATCTTTCACGTCGGTTATGTCGAAAGCCGCCACCATGGGCTTATAACGGTGTGCAAGACTCGGATTTTCTTTTCACATGATTAGGATATGAAAGATTATGTATTCACAAAATGAAGCTACTCTACAGTTACCGCCGCTGAATCCGTCCAGGATCGAAGAGCAGGGCGTCAGTATCCGCGATTATGTCGATCTGCTGATCGAAGGCAGAAAGATCATTCTGATCACGTTGCTGTCGGTTCTGCTGGTGGCGGTGGTCTATTTGGTGTTTGCACCACGTACCTACAAGGCTGATGCGCTGTTACGGATCGACAAGAACAAGGCGCTGCTTTCCGCACCGCTCCGCAACGAGGCTAACAAAGCCTCGACTGAAGCCGATAATCCACGAGCGCAGCGTGAAGTGGAAATCCTCCGCTCGCGTTCTGTGCTCGGCAAGGTGGTGGAGGATCTGAACTTGATGGTGGAATATACACCTAATTATTTCCCCGTTATCGGAGAGATGTTGGCTCGGCGGCATGACGCTCATGACGGGGTTGCCGGTTCATGGTGGGGATTCGGTCGTTGGGCCTGGGGCGGCGAAAAGTTGAAGATCGCTACTTTCACTGTGCCGGATCGTTATCTGGAAAAAGCGTTTACGCTGATCGCGCTGGAGGAAGGCCGATTCCAGTTGCTGGATCCCAAGGATGAAGTCCTGGCCGAGGGGCAGATAGGCGAAACGCTGATAGCCGACATCGGCGAAACTGCGCCTGTGGTTATTAAGCTTGCAGAACTTGCTGGGCATCCCGGCACCCATTTTGAGCTGACTAGAAGAACCTCATTGGCAGCCATCGAAACCTTGCAAAAGGCTTTTTCGGTCAAGGAAGTTTCCAAGGACACGGATATTCTGAGCGTCGAGTTAAAGGGCCGTGAACCGGAGCAACTCGCTAAGTCTGTCAACGACATCGCTAATATCTATGTCAACGCGACCGTCAATTGGGAATCTGCGGAAGCCTCGCAAAAACTGGGTTTCCTGGAAAGCCAGCTGCCTGTTGTTAAGGAACGCCTGGAAAAGGCGGAGCAGGGCTTGAGTGCCTACAGGCAAGAGCATGGCGCGGTCGACATATCCGCCGAGGCCGAAATATTGCTCAAGCAGGCTTCCGAAATGGAGACCCTGAACATTCAACTCAAACAGAAGTACGAAGAGCAGAATCAACGCCTGGAGGCCGCTCATCCGGATATGATCGCGACCAAGGCGCAAATCAAGCGCATCGACCAAAAGCTGGCGAATTTAGATAAGCGGATTAAAGATTTGCCGCGCACTCAGCAGAACGTAGTGAGCCTGTCGCGGGATGTGCAGGTCAATACCGAGCTTTATACTTCGTTGCTGAACAGCGCCCAGGAACAGCGCATTGCCGCCGCCGGTTCGTTGGGTAACTCGCGCATCGTCGATTTTGCGGTGACTCCGGAAAAACCGTATTGGCCGAAACCGAGCCTGTTGTTAGCTATCGCTACGTTGCTGGGTTTGAGTGCGGGATCTGCGCTGGTGTTCATGAGACACTCCTTGCAACGCCACGACAATTACCCGGCCTTGTTGGAATATCAGGTGGGCTTGCCGCTGTTTGCCGCCATTCCGCATAGCAAAAAGCAGCGTCGGTTGGCGCGGCTGATGGACCAGGGCAAAGATCGTGAACCCGGCATTCTGGTCAGCCAGGACCCGCTCGATATTTCCGTGGAATCGCTACGCGGCCTGCGGACAACGCTGGAGGCGACTTTTGCCAGTGACGCCAGCAAAGTCATTATGGTCAGCAGCCCTGCGCCGGGCATGGGCAAATCCTTTGTCAGCACCAATCTTTCCGCATTGTTGGCGAGTATCAAGAAACGGGTGTTGGTCATCGATGCCGATATGCGTAACGGACGACTGCACGAAACGTTTTCCGTCGACAAGGGGCCGGGACTTTCCGACCTGTTGGCCGGAACGGCCACGCTGGGCGAGGTTATTGTCAGCCTGCCCGATGTCGGCGTGGACTTGATACCAAGGGGAAGCATGGTGTTGAATCCTTCGGAACTGCTGGTTCTCGGCAATCTGGAGGAGACGCTTGAGCAGTTGAAGAGTTTCTATAACCATATCGTGATCGATTCGCCGCCGATTTTGGGCGCCACGGACGCCGCCATTATAGGCAAGCACGCCGACGCTACGTTTCTTGTCGTCAAGGAAGGCCGATACACGGCGCAGGAATTGGAGGTCAGTTTCAGGCGATTCCAACAGGTCGGCGTGAAACCGAATGGCTTCATTATCAACGATATGAAAGAAGGGTCGTCGTATTACCCTTATTACGGCTACGCCTACCACCGTACCGATATGGAGGCCAAGGGTCCGTCGGCATTTATGGCCGGGTATCAGGCGGTGGGCGATTGGATTGGAAAACGCCAGGATCGCGACTATGTGCTTGCAGCAGAAGCTGTGGAACAGGTAGACGGCGAGGCACAGGCGTAACATGCAAATTCGCTTCGAAAAAGACTTGCCGGTTCTGTTGTTCGCGCTGGTCAGCGCGTCAACACTGGCTTCTTTGCCGCAGGTCGAATCGGCCTGGACAGGGGTGAAGGAGGTCTATGGCGAACAGGATTTCGGTTTACGTATCCTGCGCGAGGCGATGCTGGCGGTACTGGTGGCTTACGGTTTTTTTGAACCGCGTTTGCGAAAAGGGGCTCTGTCGAGCACGGTGTTAGCTTTTTTGAGCGTTGTCGCTACCTATGTGTTGTTTGAGATTGGTTATGCGCTGTATCTGGACTTACCGTTGGTGGTGCCGATGGCGGGTCTGCGAGTTTTCGAATACCTGCCGTTGGCATTGATCGGATTCGTGACCAGCCGGTTGGGCGCGGGCGAATATATTATCAATCGGTTCGCGCATTATCTTCGCTATTACATCGCTCTCCAGGCCGTGTTGGCGATAGCCCAGGCCTTGTGGGCGCCGCCTTTGTTCGGGGTGTCATTCTTTGGCGGCGGACGGCCGTTCGGCACCTTTGTCAGCCCTAACTTGTTTGGTGCGACCATGGCGACTTGCGCGCTGCTGTTCTCGCTGGTTCCGGCGATGGGGAAGTGGGTGGCTGTCAGCGTATTTCTGGCCTTGCTGAGCGGTTCGCGAACTGCGTTCATCAGTTCTTTACTGGTGATTTATTTTCAGGTTTATGCGGTGCTCCGTCCACGCGATCGTTGGGCTTTGGTCATGCCTGCGCCGATACTTGCGGTGGGTGCGCTGGTGCTGGCGTCCAGCCCTTTACTTAGTGGACGCGATGATGCTGATCCAACCCAAGACGGCCGCATAGACTTGTGGCAGCGGGTGTTTTCAGAGCAGGTACATGGCCCTGCGGATTTGCTGTTCGGCTGGGGTTTAGGGCTGAGTTCCAATACTATCAATGTTCTCTATGGCGCCGAACATTTTAAAGGGCAATTCGATTCCGACAGCCTTTATTTATATCTGTTGAACGGGTATGGGCTGATCGGGCTGCTGGCGTATTTATTCTTTTTATGGACAACGGTAAAGATGTCAGTTCACCCCAACAAGGGATTGGTAGTGATGTTCATCTTCGTTGCCGGGCTGACATTCAATATGTGGGAGTATTTTCCGCAAAACGCGATTCTGATGTATCTCTGGGGAATGGTATTAGGCAGCGGATATCAGTCGGTTTCATCCTCATCGCAGGCTAGCCCAGCGGTTTCGGATTCGTATTATCGTCGCCCATCCTGACTTTAAAGGAAAAGAGCCTATGTTCGGACTATTGAAAGAAAGACGATTATTCGGCGACGCGTTTTGGGCGCTGTTTGGGCAACTGGCGTCGGCCATTGCCTTGTTGGTGGGCACTCGAATCCTGACCGAATTGGTAACGCCCGATATATACGGACAAGTCGCTTTGTTAAATGGTTTTGTTGCGCTTGGCGTTGCCCTGTTTTCCTATCCTTTTATTTGCGCCGGCATGAGGATACTACCGGAGTGCTTAAATAAAGGGGAGCGCGCAGCTTTATATAGCGTTGTCGCAAGACTGACGGCTCGAGCAACTGCGTTGGCGATAGCTCTGCTGGTGCTGGGTGGCGTTACTTATAGCTACTTTTCGCACAGCGATGTTTGGCTGTTTATGCTGGCAGGCGTCCTTTTGATAGTAACAGTCCGGCGCGAACTGGGCATTCAGTTACTGATCGGTGAACGCAAACAACGCGGCGCAAGCCTGTGGCAGACCAGCGACAGCATTTTGCGGCCATTGTTGGCGATCGCGTTGGTAGTGTGGGGAGGCCAAAAG
Source organism: Methylobacter sp. (assembly GCA_036561065.1). GTDB lineage: Bacteria > Pseudomonadota > Gammaproteobacteria > Methylococcales > Methylomonadaceae > Methylobacter_A. The sequence goes on from DATBQC010000829.1 coordinate 7,361, forward strand.
CCTGAGTGGGTGTTGCTGGGTTACATCGCGGCAAGTGTGATCTCGAATACAGTTTGGTCGCTAGTGCTGGGCGCCAAGCCTGACAAAAACAGGCCACTGATCATCACTCGTAATTTCAGAACTGATGTCTGGGCCTATGCCTTGCCGTTGATCCCGGTGGAATTGATATTTTGGGTTAACGGCTTGGGTGATCGGTATGTGATTGGCTATTTGATGACGGCTGCGGAGGTCGGTTTATATGCGGCGACTTACATGATTATTAACGAGGCGTTTAACCGCAGTGCAATGGTTTTGTTACGTACGTTTCAGCCGATTTATTTTCAGTACTGTTCCGAAAACCGTATCAAGGAAAGATTTAAGATTCTATGGATATGGATAGGGTGTGTTGTGGCTGTTGGGATCATCGGCGTATCGCTAGTGCTTATTACCAAGGACTGGGTGGCATCGGTGGTGCTCGCAAAATCTTATCATTCGGCGATTGAGTTGATGCCCGCCATAGCTATCGGCTGTGCGCTGCATGCTTTGGGAACCGTGGTGGCTCAACCGCTGCTGGCTAATAAACGGACACGGTTGCTATTGTTGGGACGCGCATGCGGGGCGCTGACCGGGGTCATCAGCATTCCGTTGATGGTGAAAAATTACGGCTTGCTTGGTGCTGCGATGGCTAATCCGATCTATTTCGGCGTTGAGATGTTGGTTTTGGCAATACTGGCCAAACCCTGGCGGAATATCGGTTTTGAGAATAAGGCTGCAATAGAGCAGGCCGATGAGGAAGCGCCAGACGCAAGGGTAACGGTCTGACAGTTATGTCCGATTGCCCTCGTTCCCACGTAGCGCGTGGGAACGAGGGGTAATGAATAAAAACTTTTAATTTTGTTTCCGGCTTGTCCGCTTAGGCGATTTACCAAAGAGAAATATAAGGAGAATTCTATGACATATGCATCAGTAGTTTCAGGCATCTATGGCGAGATTTTACGCGAATGCGTGGCCTGTAGGGCGGAGAAAATAAGATATTGGCGGCAGAAAAGCTTCCACTATACCCAAAGCTCCAGGCAAAAGGAGTTCCATATATACCGTTGCGAAAGCTGTGGAACCGGGTTCTTAAACCGGCCTCCGCATGTGAAATGGCTGCAATCGATTTATCAATACTCAGGCCAAGCGCTGACTCAAGCGATAACGCTGGAGGACGTGTTGGCTAGAGAATCCGAGTTTCCTAACTGCAAGGTGGACGCCGAGCGTATGAGTCAGCAAGCCCATCTGTTCAACAACTCGGGCAATGATCGGGCTCTCGATATTGGCTCGGGCTTCGGTTTTTACACGCAAGCGCTCAGAAAAGCGGGTTACCGGACGGTCAGCATCAATCCCGGCCAATATGAAAACGAAGTGTTCAGAAACATGAATGGCGATGAGCCTCTTGCGGTGATGTTTGAAGATTACCAAATATCCGAATCATTTGGCGTAGTGATGATGTCGCAGGTATTGGAGCATCTGCTCGAACCGGATCAGGCGATAAGCAAGGTGGCAGGACTGTTGGCGTCGGGCGGCGTTTTGGCTTGCGCCGTGCCTAATTACGATTCGTTTTTAGTCAAGCTGCTGGGCACCAAGGATAACGCATGTTTATGGGTGCCGGAGCATGTCAATTATTTTACCGAGAATGGCTTAAAAGCGTTGATCGAGAGAAATGGCTTCCGTGTCGTTAAGGTGGAGCAGATAACCCGGATCCCATTCAACGCATTATCCAAAAGGCTTTGCCTGAAAGGAAGACCGGCTGCAATTGCTGACGGCTTGATTAAGTATTTGCAGGCCCCGTTTGCCGGTTTGATGCATTATTTTGGGCTGGGCATCTATATCAATTTGTATGCGGTGAAGAAATAGGAAAAGGCGAAAGGCGAAAGGCGAAAGGCCAATCTCCAAATTACGCGGCCTTTAGCCTTTTGCCCTTCGCCTGACATCTAAATCATAAAGTGAAGAAAAAGTTATCTATGTTAACCATTGTTATTTTGACCAAAAACGAGCGAATCAACCTGCCGGGTTGTCTTGCGGCTATCCCTGAACGCTACCCGATTGTGATTGTGGATTCAGGCAGCACCGATAATACGGTTGCGATAGCCAATAGCCGAGGATGCAGGGTTTATACGAATCCGTGGTCCGGCTTTGCCGAACAACGCAACTTTGCGATCAAGCAATGCGATATAAGCACGCCCTGGATATTGTTCGTCGATGCCGACGAAATCTACCCTCAGGCGTTTTACGACTGGTTTGAGTCCGGAATGACAGGCACCGATTCGATTGATGTGCTGATGGTGCCGTCGATACTTTATCTTCGCGGCAAGCGCCTGAATCACGCGCCCGGCTATCCCATTTATCACCCGAGATTGGTGCGCAGGGAAACGACAAGCTTTGTCCGCAACCACACCGGGCATGGCGAGGCCGTGATCAATACCTGCCGAATCGGACATTCCGCCATTCCCTATGAACACTATTTTTATCATGGCGAGATCATCGAATGGATGCATAAACATGTCGATAAGGCCGCGCAGGAAGTGCAGCTTCAGCCGACAACGGGGGCAGTGATGACCACGCGCGGACGGTTAAGCGTGTTACTGGGGCGATCCTGGCTTAGGGTTATTGCCCGTTTTTTATACCACTTCGTATTTCGAGGCGGTTTTTTGGATGGCGTTGCGGGCCTGGAATTTGCGCTGATGTTTACTTGGTATGAGGCAACGATCTATGTGCAAGCAAAAGCCGGTATTCAGGCAAGGTGATTAATATGAAAGTTTCGTTAGTTTTAGCAACGCTGGGCAGGGACTGGGAATTGGCTATTTTGTTGAAGTCCCTGATGAACCAAACCTATAAAGATTTTGAGTTGATCATCATTGATCAAAACAAGGACGGTAAAATCGATGCCCTCGTCGAACCGGTCAAAGCTTTTCTCGATGTGAAGCATGTGAAAGTGGATTTTACCGGTAACGCCAGGGCCAGAGACTACGGCATAGGCTTGGCCCAGGGCAGAATCATCGCGTTTCCCGATGACGATTGTGCCTATGATAAGGATGTCCTGAAAAAAGTGGTCGCCGAGTTTAAAAGGCGGCCAAACCTTTCCATTCTGGTTGCCGGTTCGTACGATTTTTCATCCAGCCGATTCAGCATCGGTGTTAACAGCCATAGTGCTCGGTATTTTTCACGCTTTAATATGATGGGGGTGGAGTTCACGCAGTTTTTCGATCGGAAAAAGATTGATAGCAGGCACTTCCACCTGGATCACGACTTCGGGATTGGTTCCAAATATTCAGGAGCAGAGGGATTTGAACTTTTGTATCGTTTGCTTAGGGCAGGCAGCGCTGCATTTTATAACCCGGAAATAAAGATTTATCACCCGGATAAAGATCACTACAAGCTGGGAACCGGAAGAATGCTGATGTATTCCACCGGGGTTGGGGCTTACATCAGGAAATTCGCCAATCAGCAGGATGTGTTCATTCTGTACTACATCGTTCGCAAGATGTTTGTCGCGCCCATCCTGAAAATGGTGCTGGCCTTGGTTTTATTGAACCCGAAAAGGCTGGCTTATTCTTTTTACAACCTCGTCGGGATATGGAGGGGGTTTTTGGCGTATGGAAGATAAGAAAGGCTAAAAGGCTAAAGGCTAAAGGCTAAAGGCTAAAGGCTAAAGGCAAAGGACGAAGGACGAAGGGCGGGGTACAAATCGGTTGGCGGACTTTTTCTCGTTCCCACGCGCTGCGTGGGAATGCAGTCAAGGCGCGCTGCGCCGCGAGTCATGACCAATGTCTTGAGTATACGGGACGCAACGCGTCCGGCACTATGTTCCCACGCAGCGCGTGGGAACGAGAGCAAAGGCAAAGAGCGAAGGGTGGGGTACAAATCGGTTGGCAGACTTTTTCGTCTTTTGCCTTTAGCCCTTCGCCTTTTCTTACCAATCTATTCAGAGAATGTTTTTCAGGAGAAATATTATGGATGTAGGAATCGTTACCACACACATACCCCCGGCTAAAGGTTACGGCGGTGTGTCAGTCACCGCCAGTGTTTTGACCAAGGCTTGGGCGGAACGGGGACATCAGATGGCGTTGGTTGCGTCCGACGAGTCGATAGCAGGTCGTCTGCGGCCCGAGCAGGTGCGGCTTGGCGAACAGGTGGATGTCAGGCTCTATCATTGCTACGGATTCAGGCGCTGGGGCTTTGGACTGGGCGCTATCCCCGAACTATTTAAATTAAGTCTGCAAGCGCCGGTGGTCTATATCCACGGCATTGCAACCTGGCCGTCTACGCTGGCGGCTGTTTTTTGCACCTTGTTGCGCCGCCCGTTCATGGTGGCCGTGCATGGAGGATTGATGCCTGAGCATGTTGATTTGATACGGCGGCAGAAACCGCATAAATGGCTGTTCTATAAATGGTTGACTTTCCCGACCCTGCGCCGGGCTATCGCCGTGCATTGCACCAGCGATACCGAAGCCGAGGGCGTACGCAACGTGCTCGGCGAAGACGCCCGCATCCTGCTGGTTCCGAACGGCATCGACAGTCGTGATATTAAAGTAGCCGAGTATCCTGCCGGAGAAGGCATGAAGCTTTGCTTTCTGGGACACATTCAGCAGGAAAAAGGCATCAATGCCTTTATTAGGGCATGGTTGAAAGTTCGCAATCCTGAGGATAGCCTGGAGATTGCAGGCCGTAGCGTGGACGGCGATTATTTCGAAGAGTTTCAGGCGCTGGTCGAACAGGCCCAAGGCGCTATCAGTTATCACGGCTACCTGGAGCGCGACGAAGTGATGGGATTGTTGGCATCCAGCCATTTCCTGGTATTGCCTTCGGGTTTGGAGGAGGCTGGCGGCATGCGCGAGAATTTCGGCAATGTGGTGGCCGAAGCCATGGCCGCGGGACGCCCGGTATTGGTCGCCAAAGGATTGGCATGGGATCATCTGGGATCGATTGGGGCCGGTTTCGTTTTCGATAGAACTGAGGCTTCCGTGTGCGAAGTGCTGCGTAAAGCGCAATCGTTGGAAAGCTGGGAGTGGGGGCGGATGTCGTGGAATGGCCGACACTATGTCGAACAACAGCTTGATCCGATCAAACTTGGGGAGCGAATTTGGCGGGTGTTGAAACGATGCGATCAAGCTAATCTGCCGCAATCGCTGGCCAAGGGGGCTTCGTATGAGTAAGGTCGGCCTTATCGTCCCCACATTGAATGCAGGCAGGCTTTGGGAATCCTGGCTCAATGCGTTTGCACAACAAACGCGGAAACCGGATTGCCTGCTGGTGATCGATTCTTCGTCCAGTGACGACACTGTTGCCATGGCGCGCGCCCACGGTTTTGATGTGCAAGTGATTTCCAAGTCGGAGTTTAATCACGGCGGTACTCGCCAGTTCGGTGTCGGAGTACTGGCTGCGATGGATATTATCGTTTTCCTGACACAGGATGCGTTATTGGCCAAACCCGATGCGATCGAGCGGCTGTTGGCGTCATTCGCTGATGAGCGGGTCGGTGCGATTTACGGCCGCCAGCTTCCGCATCGGAACGCCGGACCGATTGCCTCCCACGCCCGTCTGTTTAATTATCCAGCCAAAAGCCAGCTGCGCGGTCTCGAAGATAGAGCGCGCTTTGGTATCAAAACGGTGTTTATATCCAATTCTTTTGCCGCTTATCGGCGAGATGCATTGATGCAGGTGGGCGGCTTTCCGGTTGACACCATCATGAACGAAGACACCTATGTGGCCGGAAAGATGCTGGTATCCGGCTGGAAAATCGCTTATTGCGCCGAGGCCCAAGCGTTTCACTCTCATGACTACGGTTTCCTGGACGAATTTAAGCGCTACTTCGATATCGGTGTTTTCCACACTCATACTGCGTGGCTGCAACAGACATTTGGCGGAGCGTCCGGCGAGGGTTTGCGCTTTGTGATCTCGGAAATGCGCTACCTGATCAAGCATGCCCCTTGGCTGATTCCCTCCGCAGCCTTGCGGACAGGACTGAAATGGCTCGGATTCAAGCTGGGTGCATTACATAGGGGATTGCCGCCAGCAATTCGCAGAGGCTTTAGCCTGCATAAAACGTACTGGCTTAACGCCATGTCATAAACCTCTTCGGCAGTACCGTTCGAAGTAATTTGTAGTTTTTTAGTAATAACATTGAAAAAGGAAAGCAATATGAAAAAAGTAATAAAAGTATCAGTAATCGCTCTGGCTGTAAGTCTGGGTGCCGGTTGCGCAACTAATGAAGATGTTGAAAATTTACAGTCTCAAGTTAATGGTGTCGACGCTTCCGTTAAACAAGCATCAGCCGATGCTGCCGGCGCACAAACTAAAGCTGCAGCAGCAGAAGCTGCTGCTAATAGAGCAACTGAATTATCTCAAGAAGCCAATAGCAAATTGGATAAGAATTTCAAAAGATCAATGAGGAAGTAAATAAGCTTGGCAAGAACGACTTTAGGATTTGGTCAGCAATAACTTCCGAAACCTGTACTTATCGTTCCAGCGCGGAGCAATCATCTTTATACACAAGTCTATTCAAGAGCGTTATTTTGGCATGGAGACTGAAATGACGGACTCGGATGTAGGCCGGAATAAGCCCGCCCGGCGAAAGCAAGGGTGGGCGTTTAAGGCATTCCTGAGCATCGGCAGCCGGAAACGCCTGTCCTGCGCTTAAGGCGCGGACAGGCTTATTCCGGCCTACTTCGAGATGTGTATAACGACGAGAGCGGAACGTGGGAACCATAAGAGGAAGTTATTTTTAGCCAAATCCTTAGTTGCCGGGAGTATGGCTAAAGCCGTTCTTAAACACAGCGTAAGCGGAATATGGTTTGAATCTAAAAATAAGACATTAATTATTATGGGCTTGAACAAACGAATAGTTGTTTTTTTCAGGCAAGTTTGAAAGCGAGGAATAAATGAAAGTATTGGTGGTTGGCGGAGCCGGCTATATTGGCTCGCACATGGTGAAGATGCTCCTCGCCGAAGGGCATGAGGTCATGACGTTCGACAATCTTTCCAGCGGACATCGTGATGCGGTGCTAGGTGGGAAGTTTTTCTTAGGTGATTTAGCGGATCGGGCAGAGCTGGACGCGGCTTTCGTGCAGCACCGGCCGGATGCGGTCATGCACTTTGCCTCGTTTATTCAAGTTGGTGAGTCGGTGCGCCGTCCTGACATGTATTACCGCAACAACTTTTCCAACACACTTAATTTGCTGGATGCCATGGTGGCTCATGATGTGAAACAGTTCATTTTCTCATCGACCGCGGCGGTGTTTGGCGAGCCGGACTATGTGCCCATCGACGAAGCGCATCCGAACCGACCGGTCAATCCTTACGGCCGCTCGAAGTGGATGGTGGAGCAAATTCTTGCCGATTATGAGCATGCGTTCGGGTTGAAATCCGTTTGCCTGCGTTATTTCAATGCGGCCGGTGCTGATCCGGAAGGTCTGCTGGGTGAGCGGCATGATCCTGAAAC
>DATBQC010000830.1:0-3567 GCA_036561065.1 Methylobacter sp.
TCACCGGTCTGCTCCGAAACTGCTCCAAGTCAGATTTGAAACCGGAGGTCTGGGTATTCGCCAAATTATTGGCGTTTGCTGTTTGGGCCAGTAGCGTTTGCTTGGCACCGCTCATTGCAATATATAAACTACGATCCATAACAGCTCCCCTTACCTTAAATCCAGAATCTTAAAACAAAATACAGGCAAACATCATTCCAACAACAAGCTATGCTCGCAAAATAGTTTCTATCAAGGATTTTTCAGTGGTAATACTTTGAGAATTAGCCTGATAAGCCTGCTGCGCAATAATCAACTTAACCAACTGCGCGGATAAATCCACGTTGGATCCTTCCAGGGCTGACGATTGAATAGTCCCAAAATTATTATCTCCGGCAGCCCCATAAATAGGCTGCCCGGAATTTGATGTTTGAGCCCACAGACTATCGCCGAGCTTGGCCAATGCCTGATTGCTTTGAAACCGCGACAACGCCACCTGCCCTAAAGCCTTGGAGCCGCCATTGCTGTATCTTGCGAATACTACGCCTGTACCGTCAACATCAATGCCGGTCAAGTTCCCCGCCGGTAAACCATCTTGATTTAACCCGTTGACGCTAAAAGGCGTGGCAAACTGGGTGCTGCTAAAAAAATCTATAGCAAAAGCCATATCGTCAACTTTTATATTTGGATTAATAGCCGCTAAACTAATAGGCCCAAAATCCACCTTGGTCGCTTGCGCTGCGCCAACTGCAGAACCGGCAATAAGAGCATCATAAGCAACAGCCGCGGCCTTAGCAGTCGCGACATCGGCGGCAGCTTTCCCTGCAGGGCTGGTTAGAGCTGTAGGTAAAGTCGTAATAGCGTTGGCAGTAGCCGAACTGTTAACCCCGGCTGCGGCAGTCGCATAAGAAGCGGCAGATGTAGCGGCGGTGGCGGCAGTCGATTTAGCCAAAGCCCAAGCAGCATCGATTGCTGCACTGGTGGGCGACGCAGTATTAACTGAGGCTGCATCAGCTGCAAAGGCCGCGGCGGATACCGATGCTTTCTGAGCCAAAGCATAGGCTACTGAAGCTGCACCGGAACCGGCAGCAAGATCATAAGTATTGGCTGCAGTTTGAGCAGCAATAGCGTCAGCGGAAGCGGTAGCGGCGGCGGTGGCGGCGGCATTTGCATTAGCAAGGTTTGGCGTACCAACAAGAGTGTTCGCAGCAGTTTGAGCAAGAAGCGCAGATGCAGCAGCTTTATTAGCGGCCGTTTGTGCCGCAGTAGCGAGAGAAAGATTGGTGTTAACCGGAGCTACATTAGCAGCAACAGCGTTATTGGCAGCCGTAACCAAATTACCGGTAGACGTAACGGCATTATTAGCAGCCGTTTGAACAGCTGTATTATCCGCGGCGACAACACCTCCTGAACCAACCGCTATGCCGGCCTTTGTTACTGTCGTAGCTGTATCTGTTACAGCGGTACCGGAAGCAGTCACGGCAGCTGTTGACGTAGTATATACGTTGCCCACCAGCGCAGCGGCAGCGGCTGCCGTAGCATTATCATTAACAGTTGTGGTTCCCGCCGTCACAGTCGTTCCGGAAATAGTGGCTGCAGCGCGCAGCCCCACGTCAAGAAGCTTGCCTGAGCTGTCGAAAGTCATCGGTATCGGTGTTCCGGGCGCATTAAGCGTCGCCGCCACTTTCGAGTTCGGCGCTACCGTTGCCGGGGGTACAAGAGGTCCTCCCGTGGTAATGCCAAAACCATCGAGGAATAAATAAGCGTTCCATGCGTTTGACACCGGCGATTTCACATAATAAGTCGATGCAATATGCGCATTTCCCTGAGTATCGTAGGTCGTGACCGATGTCGTATTATTATAGGACTTGGGATCTGTAGGGCTAAACACAGGATTCGACGGCACACCGGCAGCCCCGTTGATATTCAATTTCATCCCAATACTTGTAGTAGTCTTAGGCAAGCCTTGGGCCGTATCAATGGTCAACGGCCTAAAAACACCAACACTAAAACCTGCAGACACTGAGGCAGGGTCATTAGCCGCAAAAGCCAATAAATATTTCCCCTGACTATTAACGACATTACCCTTGCTATCCAACTTAAAAGCGCCGTCGCGGGTATAGGCGGTGGGCACTGAAGGATCCACCGCCGCATTCGGCTTATTAGGATCAGGCAGATTCACTTTGTCAGCCAACACAAAAAAACCATTGCCGCTGACCGCAAGATCGAGGCTGTTTTGGGTAGATTCGATATTACCCTGATTAAATTGCTGCGCCACTTCGGTGACCCTGACCCCGGCACCCGGCTGGGTTTTGCTGACGCCGCCGATACTACTGGCATAGACATCGGCAAACTCCGCCCGTGATTCTTTAAAACCGGTGGTTTGCGAGTTGGCAATATTATTGCCGGTTACCTGCAAACTTGTTGATGCGGCTTTTAAGCCGCTTAATGCTGTTGCAAAACCCATGTTACACCCCCAATCCTAAAGAATTTGTTTGATATCGCTAAAATTAACGCTGTCCAATCCGGTCAGGTTAACTTTCATTCCAGTAGCTCCGCTAGCCATGCTGACGCTGTCAACTTTCGAATCAATATCAGTCACCAATGCGGTATTAGTGCCGCCAATATTTGCCGTCGCTTCAATTTTATACACGCCAGGACTGGCCATGGCGCCATTTGAATTGGTACCATCCCAGGTAAATGGTATTTTTCCTGCGCTATGAGTACCCATATCCACACTTTGCTCAACCTCACCGGTTGCGGCATTGGTTACTGTGACCTTAACGTTATCTGAGCTGCTCGTTAAATTAATATTTCCGCTTATATTGCCGCCAACAGCCAACAAGCCTTGGGTTCCCGGTGCCGATACATACCGACCCACTAAGCTGGTTGCCTGCAAGGCTTGGCTGGAGTTGATTGAACTGGCAAAATCACCAAATGATTTTTGTAAATCCTGGATACCGGATACTGTCCCGAACTGCGCCATTTGCGTTATAAATTCGCCATTAGCCATCGGCTGCGAGGGGTCTTGATGGGTCATCTGCGTGGTCATTAACTTTAAAAAATCAGCCTGCCCTAAAGACGTTGATTTTGGCGGTGTCGCCGCCGCCTTCGTTGCTGTGGCGGTTAAGCCGCTGTATGAATTTGTTGTATTTACGCTAGTCATTTCTTATCCCCTCACTGTCCCATTTTTAATGTCTGAAGCATCATCTGCTTGGCCGTATTCAATACATCTATATTATTTTGATAAGAGCGTGATGCCGACATCATATTGGCCATTTCCTCAATCGTATTAACATTCGATTTAAAGATATAACCGTCACTATTGGCCATAGGATGATTCGGGGCATATTCCATAACAGGAGCATCCTGACCCTCGACCACACCCAGCACGTTCACCTTGCTGGTGGCATCCTGCTTATTCATCGCGTTTTTTAGCTCAGCAGCAAACACCGGCTGCCTGGATTTGTACACATCAGCTTCACTGCTGCCGACACTGTTCGCATTCGAAATATTACTTGCGACCAGATTAAGTCTTAACGACTGTGCGTTCATGCCGCTACCGGCAATATCGAATATACGTAACGT
>DATBQC010000831.1:0-12411 GCA_036561065.1 Methylobacter sp.
TATCTGCAAGGCCTGTCCAAACATTGCCAGCTGCATCTGTTCCTGCTCAATCCGGCGCAGGATTTTTGGGCCGATCTGGCAAGCAAAAGGCAGCGAACTAATGATGAAAGTTTTTGCGGGCATCCATTGTTGTCAAGCTTAGGCCAGCAGGGGCGCGAGTTTCAGGAAATGTTGCTGGAGCAGGCGCAGTTCGATTTCGAGCCGGAAAGTTTTGAGACTAGCGAGGCGCACACTCATCTGCAACAACTGCAAAATGGCATCTTGAATAACCGGTTGGACGAACAGATTCTGCAACCGGATAACTCCATCAGCATTCACGCCTGTCATTCCCGAATGCGCGAGGTGGAAGTGCTGAAAAATCAGTTGCTGCAAGCGCTGGAAAACGACCCAATGCTGGAGTTGCGCGACATTGTGGTCATGGCTCCGGATATTCAGGTGTACGAGCCGTTTATTTCCGCCGTGTTCGACGACATCCAGCACGCCATCGCCGATCGAAGCTTGCGCCTGAGCAACCATGCGTTGGACGCCTTCATCCGTTTTTTAGACTTAAGTCAAAGCCGTTTCGGCTGGCAGACCGTGCTGGATCTGCTGGAGCAATCGGTGGTGTATCCTGGTTTCGGTTTGTCCGAGGTCGACCTAGAGCTGATCAAACATTGGGTGCAGGATACCCATGTGCGCTGGGGCAAGTCGGCGCAACACAAGCAGGAGCTCGGCCTGCCCGAACTGAGCGAAAATACCTGGCAGGCCGCGCTGGACAGATTGCTGATGGGGTATGCGGTGGGCAGCGACCAGGATTTTGTTGCCGACGTGCTGCCCTACCGGGATATTGAAGGCTCCTCGGCGCAGGCATTGGGCGGTCTGTGCGATTTTATGCAACTGCTGTTTAAAGCCAGCAAGGAACTGAAGCAGGCGAAACCGCTGAAAAGCTGGAGCGTGCAGCTTTATTATTACGCCGACCAGTTGTTAGCCGCGGCAGAGCCGGTCGAGCGCCAGCAGCTCAACGAACTGCTGGCGGAATTGTCCGCCGAGCTGGCCGCCGTGCACAATGATGAGGTCGAGTTGCAAGTCATCATCAGTTGGCTCAAAGGCATGGTTGCCGAGCGTAAATCGGCCAACGGTTTCTTGCGCGGACAGCTGACCTTTTGTTCGATGCTGCCGATGCGCTCTATCCCGTTCAAGGTGATTGCGCTGCTGGGCATGAATGACGGCGAGTTCCCCAAAATAGACCGTCATCCGACCTTTGACTTGCTGGCCCACAACTTCCGCAAAGGCGACCGTTCGCGCCGTAGCGACGACCGTTATCAGTTTCTGGAAATCCTGCTGTCGGCCAGACAGCAGCTGATTATGACCTACATCGGCCAGTCGATCAGCCACAACGACGCCATTCCGCCATCGGTGGTCATCAGCGAATTGCTGGAGGTTTTGCAATGTGAGGACGACCGGCCGGTCGCCCCTACGATTACCCGGCATCCCTTGCAACCGTTCAGTCGACGTTATTTCGACGGGACGACCGGTTTGTTCAGTTTTTCCGAGGCCGATTGCGAAACCGCAAAGGCATTGTCCAGTAGGGGCGACCGGCCGGTCGCCCAAGCTGACTTGTGGTGGCAAGGAAGCATCCCCTCAGACACCGAGGAAACCGAAGTGATCGAGCTAAGCGAATTGTTTAGCTTCTTCCGCCACCCGCAACGTTACTTCATGCTGCGGCAAATGGATTTACGCTTTAGCGGCATGGAAGCCGATGCCGAAGAGCGCGAGCCGTTTTCCGTCGACAAGCTGGAGAGTTACGCGATTTATCATGAATGGATAGACGAGGCGCTAAACGGCAAGCTGCCATCGGTAAAAAAACTGCAAGCCCAAGGCCGATGGCTGGCGGGTGTGCCGGGCGAGCTGGAGTTCGACCGGCAACAGCAAGTGATTAATGGATTTGTTGAACGCATAAAAGCCAAAAAACTGGGCGCGGCTTTAGACGATTTGCCGATAGACATCACCGTCAACGGCTACCGCTTGGTCGGCAAACTCGGCAACCTTTACGAGCGCGGCAACCTGTTTTATCGCTACGCCGATCTTAAAGGCAAGGATTTTGTCTGCGCCTTGTTGCACCATCTCATCATTAACGAAGTTCAGCCGCAGCAGACGTTTTTGCTCAGCGCCGACGAAGACTTAAACTTGTCGCCGGAACATTGCCAGCCGGAGCAGCTGACCGCATGGATAGAAATCTACCGACTAGGCCGACAACAGCCCGATGCGTTTTTTGTCGAGCCAGCCTTGGCGTACGTCAAACAGGCCCACAAACTGAAAACCAGCAGCCGTGCCTCGAAGTCGGCGCTGGATGTCGCAATCGAGCAATTGTCCAGAGCCGTAGAGCAGCCGTACGAGCCTGAACTCAGGCGGCTTTACGGCAATGTGGCAGACTTGGGGCTGGTGCTGGGCGAATCGTTTGAGCTGCAATGCCAAAGCCTGTTGCAGCCGGTTTGGGATGCGGCGCATCAAGAATAAGTTTTTGATCGCCCTCACGCTCCGACTCTAAATCTGTATATAACTCTTACAAGGCCAAAGAAGATAGTCGCGTTTGCGAGGTCTAGTGTTTAAGTTTATTATCCTTACATTTTTGCGTTATTAGACAAACAAATGACGCAATGTTTTGCCCCTATTAGGATACCTCTCACCATTCTACTGCCATAAGGAGCTTTCATGAGCCAGCAGCGCATTAAGATTCCTCGAGCCTCTGATCGAACAATCGCAAAAACCTTTAGAGAGCTTGGGAATCAATATGGGATCACTAGTGCCGCCGTGGGTGCTTTGGCATTCAGCAACATTGGGCAGGTTTCCCTCACCGAAGAAGCAACCAACGATTGGAAGGTTCTACTAGATTACGATTCGTACCTGATCGATTCGATGTCTCTCGTTATAGATGGTCTCACCATTACATATGGACGCGGAGGTCAGTATCCGCCCGAGCAGAAATCGCCGATCTATGACGAAATAGTCCTAAATTGGAACGAGCATCAACAATCCCCTACAAATAGGCAAAAACTTGACATCGTCGCATTCCTAAATACGAGCCTACGCCCATTTGAACCGGGGAGAATTATTGGCGGTGGCGTTTCTGATGAGCAAAGTCAACTTCTGGCAATTCATCAAAGTACGCTTGAACGCCTCGAGATCTTGAATGAAGACCTCATTCGTCAAAGCTCCGAATTTCGTAGAGGGCTAGAGGAGAAGTTCGAAGAGAAAGTTCAACAATCTGAAGTGGAGTTCGCAGAAAGGAAAAAACAGCTCCATGCTGAAACCCAAGCCCTTGCCTCGCAGTTAGAGGTGAAAGAATGTGCTCTTGAGGAGAAACTGAAGTCAATTGATGATCGAGACAACACGCATGTTAGGCGAGAGATTCGAGATCGGATGCTTGATGACGTTAAACAGAGAATTAGTCAGTTTGGCGTATCAAAAACCACCGAAAGAAAGCGGCTACCGGTCTTTGTCGGTATCGCGACCTTACTGAGTGCCTTTCTCGGGCTTCTGGGATGGACTGGCTATGAAATCCATTCTATGGATAGCCAATATTTCAGCATGCTCGAGGCGATACGGAATATTTCGGCTTTGGGGCCAGAAAAAATCAAAGCCGTGGGGCTTGGTTCCGACATCCTTGCTAAGGTCTCTGTCACTGATGTCGACCGGAGCTACCTTTACTGGCTATGGGCCAGATTCGCACTTTTTTCCTTCGGACTGGTGGGCACCATCCTCTATTACATCAAGTGGCAAAACAGGTGGGCGGAGCAACACATCGTTTCGGAATTCCAACTTCAGCAGTTCTATGTTGACGTTAATAGGGCTAACTGGGTCATTGAAAGCTGCCTAGAGTGGCGAAAAGAAACTGACTCGACTATTCCCAAGGAATTGCTGGGCAGTATCACGAGTGGGCTTTTCGTGAACAATCAAAGCGAACCAGAACGCGTCATTCACCCCGCTGACGAACTGGCTTCTGCACTCCTTGGCACGGCGTCGAAACTAAAACTCAAGGTTGGCGAGAGTGAATTGGAGTTTGACAATCCCAAGAAGATTACAAATAAGCCTACTAAGGTCGGAGCTTCGAATGGTTCTGAGGTATAACCCGAAAGTGATGTTTCGATATGGTGAAGGATTAGGGATATTAAGCCGAACGGGGCAGCATGCCCTGTTTGGCCCGAGTTACTCCTGTAGGCCGGAATAAGCCGGTTCGAGCGACAGCGAGAATTGGCGTTTCCGGCAAACACCACCCAAATTCGCCGGAAACGCCACCTCGCGCTACGCGCTTGGATGGTCTTATTCCGGCCTACGAAGTTAATCAACTGGCAATCCATTTTGAGCCACGTAGGGGGCGCACCGCGCACCATTTACGAATGTCCGAACAAGCTTTTGGAGCCAGCCATTAGGCAGCGTAGCGTGTCCGCCATCTCTTAGCCCGCCAGTCAAGAGGGATCCTGTTAGACATAAGATGGCGAGACGCGCTAGAATTGTCGCAATAAATTTGAAGGGGAGCCGGATTATGAACACACAACTCTTACAGCAAGCAAGTGTGCTCGACATTGACGAACAGATCGAGCTGGTTGAGGCTATCTGGGACGGCATTGTTAGTCGCGGTGCCGCGCCATCGTTGACAGAAGCGCAGAAAACGGAACTTGACCGCCGCCTCGCAGACCATCTGGCGAATCCTGACGATGTGATTCCATGGAGTGAAGTGAAAGCTGCCGCTCTTGCCAAAATCAGGCAATGAGCCTAGCCATCACTTTTCATCGTACCGCTAGTGCAGAATTCATCGAGGCAAGTGTATGGTATGAAAGCAAGCGAGTTGGCCTTGCTAGTTCATGGCGGAAATTGACCGTTGCGTATCGTTGGCAGCTGAACATCCTCTCCAGTTTGCCGTTGTTCGCGAGGGCATTCGACGTGTCGTTGCCAATCGCTTTCCGTACAGCGTTTATTTTCGTGCGGAGCAACATCGCATTGTTGTCTTGGCGGTATTTCATGGCAGCAGGGATCCTTCAATTTTGCTGGGTAGAGTCTAATCCTGCCCCCTAAAGCGGGGCGGGGTTTGCAACCCCGGTCCTAACGTTTCTGCGATGCCTGAACTCTTATTAATACAAAACGTTTCGAATGGGGCATCCGGCTACTGTCGCCTAAAGCGACTACTGTTGACACCCAATCTAAGCGACTATCACGACATTTTGCAGCTATTAAACATTTTTAGGAAAACGCATGGCATTCTGTAATTCGGTAACGGCAAAGATGGTGGACTTCATCCGGGAAATCGGTATTGAAGTTGTTGAAAAGCCCATTAACGAAGAGACATTCATTCCCGGCGTTTATATTGAAAAGGGGAAATTGCTGGTTGACGAAGAGAAATTACTCTATCCCGGCGATTTACTCCACGAAGCGGCACATATCGCGATGATTCCAAGCCAGCTAAGATGTTATGCAACCGGTAATGTCGGGCGAATCGATGAAATCGGCAATTCCTACGAAATCGAATCGATTGCCTGGTCTTGGGCCGCAGTTGTTGCCCTTGGAATCGACCCTGAAATACTCTTCCACAATAAAGGCTATAAAGGAGGGGCTCAAGGGCTTCTGTTTAATTTCCAGATGGGAGTCTATATCGGTATTAAAGGCATTGAGGATGCGGAAATGGCTTATACAAACAATAAGGCCGCAGAACTGGGCGTTGAGCCTTTTCCGGTAATGCAAAAATGGCTTCGTGATTGATTACACGTATTCCACATCAAAATTCGGTTTTCTATATTTCTTTACTGACCAAGCAGGGTGCGCGATACACCCTGCTTTAAATATCAGGGCAGTTAACGCCCGCTCAAATCCATAATAGCATCCACAACCAGCCCCGTTCCTATTGCCATTAACAGAATATCGGAACCCACGCGCGCATAACGGTATCCGGGCTGCGGCGGCCCCAGCTGCATAACGATCGCTGGCGGCAGGTCGTAGTAAACCACATTTCTAGGCAGCGGATTACCTATCTGCCACTGTTTTGCCTGTCCGGGCGGCATGCAGCCGTTGTGTTTTTTGGCGAGGCCCGGAGGACAGCGGCCGGTATTAAACTGCTCGACATAGTAGTCACGGATGACGGCTCGATGCCGGTCGTCGAAATAGCGCTGTTCTCTAAAGTCGCCTCTGTCTTCTTGTTGAAATGACCGGTTGTTGCGATCCTGGTCATGGCTTTGTTTTTCCCGCCGCTCATGTTTATCGGCTTTATCATGACCGCCCCCAGAATGCTTGTCGGCGAGCGCCGGGCTGGCCGACAGCATTCCGACGATTACAAGAGTTAGGGTGCGATTTATTTTTAAAGGATCGTGCGGCATATTTTACTCCCGGTAAAAAGTTAACATCCATTCTCCGCTTTGTTTACGCACAATGCACATAAAAACTTTTGAAATCGGCCATGACATTACGGCTCTGATGCCGCAGGGAAAAGGAGGAGTCCGTACCCGCTATGCGTGATGAATCAAACAGCCTCACGGTCTTCCTCGAACCATCGATAAAGCGTAGGCAACATAATCAGCGTCAGCAACGTTGATGTGATCAGCCCGCCGATAACAACGATAGCCAACGGTCGTTGGACTTCGGAACCGGGGCCGGTGGCGAACAAAAAGGGCACAAGTCCGAGCAGTGCGACGGTGGCGGTCATCATGACGGGGCGAAAGCGTTGTGCGCAGCCCTGACGAATGGCATCTATCTGACTGAATCCGTCGTCGCGCAGATTGCGGATATAGGAAACCAGTACCACGCCGTTCAATACGGCGATTCCCCACAGCGCAATAAAGCCCACCGAGGCCGGTACCGACAGGTATTCGCCGCTGATGAACAAGGATACAACGCCGCCTATGGACGCAAACGGCAGTACCAGAATAATCAGCGCGGCGAAGCGTAGCGAGTTGAACAGCATGAACAGCAGGAAGAAAATCGCACCGATAGTAATCGGGATGATGATTTTAAGATGTCCCAGTGCGCGTTCCATATTCTGGAATTGTCCGCCCCATTCCAGATAATACCCCTCAGGCAGTTTAATCCGGCTGGAGACGGCTTCTTGCAGTTCCGTGACGAAGCCGCCCAAGTCCCTGTCCCTGACGTTAATGGCGACAACGATGCGGCGTTTGCCCATTTCCCTGCTGATCTGAGAAGGGCCGTCATTCAGGCGTATGTCTGCCAGATCGCCTAGCGGCACCCGCGCACCGTTGGCCGAAGTCAGCAAAATGGCGTCAATGGCTTCGATGCTGTTGCGAAAGCCTTCCGG
This sequence comes from Methylobacter sp., assembly GCA_036561065.1. Classification (GTDB taxonomy): domain Bacteria; phylum Pseudomonadota; class Gammaproteobacteria; order Methylococcales; family Methylomonadaceae; genus Methylobacter_A. The sequence continues at coordinate 7,277 of DATBQC010000831.1, forward strand.
CAAACGCACGGTTGCCGGGAAGCGCCGTTCGCCTTCATAGATTTCCGTCGCTGTCTTGCCGCCGATAGCGGTTTCAATGACATCATTAATATCAGCCGCATTAATGCTATGCCGGGCGATAGCTTCCCGGTTGACGGTGATGGATAAATACTGCTGACCGGTGAGCCGTTCCACACGGATGTCCTGAGCGCCTTGGATAGTGCTTGCAAGACGGGCGATGTCGTTTGCGGTTGTTTTCAACAGCTCCAGGTCGTCGCCGAATACTTTCACCGCCAGATCTGAACGTACGCCGGTGAGCATTTCGTCGACGCGGTCGGAAATCGGTTGCGCCATGACGACTTGTACACCGGGCAGATTTTCATTGAGCTTATCGCGTATCGCATCGGCAATCTGGTCCTGGCTCCAGCCTTTAGGCCATTGATCTCTAGGCTTCAGACTGACGATGGGTGTTGATTCGTTCTGGCTTTGCGGGTCGGCCGGGCTTTCGCCGCGGCCGATATTGGTCACCGCGAGACTGACGCCGGGAATCTCCATTACCATACGCATCGCAGCCATTTCCATCTTGATGCTTTCTTGCAGCGATATATTCGGCATACGGTTGATTGCCGGCACAATAGAACCTTCTTTCATTTCAGGGATAAAGGCGCTGCCCAAGAAAGGCAGCAGCATCAGTGTGCCGACAAACAAACCCGCCGCCAGAAAAACGACGACCTTGCCTTTTTGCAGGGATATGTCCAGCAGTCTGAGGTAAGGTTTCTTCATCAGCGCAATAATGCGCGTGTCGTGTTCTTTTTCACGCTGGCCTTGCAGTAGAAAAGAGCATAAAACCGGGGTTAAGGTCAGCGACAGAATCAGCGAAATCAGCAAGGCAATCGCGATCGTATAAGCCAGCGGCGAAAACATCTTGCCTTCCATGCCTTCCAGCGTCATCAGCGGCAGGAATACCAGAATGATAATGCCGACACCGAATAATACCGGGGTTGCGACTTCCTGAGCGGCAGCCATGACCACTTTGACCCGGCTGGTTGTTCCGCCTTTGCGCTCGGTTAGCATGCTGAAGGCGTTTTCGACTACGACGACGGAGCCGTCGACAATCAGACCGATAGCAATCGCCAGACCGCCCAATGACATCAGGTTGGCGGAAATGCCCAGTTGGTTCATGACGATAAAAGTGACCAGCGGCGTGACCAGCAGCGTACTGACTACGATCAGGCTGGAACGAATATCGCCGAGGAACAGCAGCAGAACCACGACAACCAGCGCAACGCCTTCAAGCAGCACCTTGGTGACGGTATGCAAAGCGGCATCGACCAATTCGCTGCGGTCATAGTACGGAACGATTTTTAGGTCTTCCGGCAGCATATTTTTGTCGTTGATTTCCTGCACCCGTTTCTTGATGCGGCCGACCACTTCTTTGGCATTTCCGCCGCGCAGCATCATCACAATGCCGCCGACCGATTCGGTATAACCGTTTTTTATTACCGCACCAACCCGTACTTCGTGGCCGATTTTTACTTCGGCGACATCGTGAATGTGGACAGGGACGCTGTGTTGCTCTTTGAGTACGATATTGCCGATGTCGGCGACATCCCGAATCAGGCCGACACCGCGAATCAGGTATTGCTCGGCATAATGCGGCAACACACCGCCGCCGCTGTTGGCATTGTTTTGCGCGAGCGCGTTAAAGACTTCGTCCAGCGTGATATGGTAATGATGCATACGGTCGGGATTGACCAGCACCTGATATTGCTTGTTGTAGCCGCCCTGCGAATTGATTTCCGCTACGCCCGCTATGCCCCGCAATAGGGGGCGCACGACCCAATCCTGAGTTTCGCGTCGGCGCATCAGTTCTTCGGGCGTCAGCGCACGTTGCTCGTCGTCAGTCCGCTCCAGCGTGTATTGATACACCTCGCCAAGTCCCGTGGAAACCGGGCCTAATATCGGATTGACGCCTTCGGGCATGTTGTGGCTGACTTCCATCAAGCGCTCCATGACCAATTGCCTGGCAAAATAGACATCGGTAGCGTCGGTAAACACCAGTGTAATCAGAGACAGGCCGTTTTTGTTTAACGAGCGCATTTCGGTAAGGCCGGGCATCCCGGTCATCGCGATCTCCAGCGGCACGGTGATGAAACGCTCGACTTCTTCCGGCGAACGCCCTGATGATTCAGTGGCGATTTGCACCTGCACGTTAGTGACATCGGGAAACGCATCGACGGACAGCGATTGCAGGGCGCGTACGCCAAAAGCCGCTAGTCCCAGCGCTATAGCCAAAATAAGGATGCGGTTACTCAGGCTGCCGTGAATCAAAGCTTCGATCATCGTTTTTACTCCAATTCCTTGCGCTGGCGTTCGCTGTTAAGATGAAACCCGCCTTCCACGACAACCTTGTCGCCCTGTTTCAAGCCGCCGAGAACCTGTCGTACATTGCCGTAACGAATGCCTAGTTGTACAGGTCTTAGTTGGAACTCTTCAGGCGCGGTTTCGACGAAGACGTGATCGCTGTCATTGACGCGCAGCACCGCCGAATCGGGCAAAACCAGTTCCTGTACGCCCTGTTTACGAACCAGTAAGGTTGCCAGCATGTTCGGTTTGAAAATGCGTTGCGGATTGGGTAACGCCATACGCACAGTTACGGTGCGAGTCTGGGGATCGACCATATCGGCCACATAAATCAGGCGGCCGCTCAGTTCTTCTCCCGGCAGGGCGGCAATAGTGACCAGCGCTTCATCACCCTTGTGCGCCCAACTCGCCTGTTGCTCAGGCAGTTCGGCGACGACCCAGACATGGGACAGATCGGCTACGGTAAACAAGGCATCGGCAGGTTGTACGACTTGGCCGACGGTGACTTTGCGTTCAACAATCGTGCCCTGAATGCTGGCGGTAATCGGCAGGAACGAATGGATTTTCTTTTCTTTGGATAGCCTGGCCAGATCGCTGTCCGACATGCCGAACACGCGCAACTGGTCGGTCGCCGTGCGCAAATCCACGTCGGCTTCGTTCAGCATGCTTTCTCTTTCCTGGAGTTCGGCAGCCGCGATCACATCACTGGCCAGAAGGCGCTTGGCCCTGTTTACTGCCAGCCGGCGCAGATTGACTTGCGAGCTGGTCTTTAAATAAGCCGACTGCGCCATACCGAGTTCGGTGCTGTTGAGTATCGCCAGCTGTTCGCCTTTGCCCACTTCCTGGCCGAGTACAGCCTGGGTTTCGGTAATCCGGCCTGTTACCGTTGCGCCGATTCGAGCGACGCGTTGTTGATCCAGGTCGACCCGCGCCGGCAAGCGCAGGGAATCATGCACTTGGCCTTCGCCGACGGCAATGACTTTGATTTGCTTCATCAGGACGGGGCTGGCTTTGACCACCGGTAAGGCATTATCGGCATTGCTAGCCGACGAGATCAGCAGCAGGATGAACAGCACGGGGTAAAATAAAGTCATGGTTACAGACCCTCCAGATCGGTAGCGCGTAAACGGTCCAGATCAATCAGCGCGGCCTGGCGGTCGAAGCGGGCGTTCAGATAATCGTTGCGAACCGTGCGGTAGGTGCGTTGGGCATCGAGATAATCGATAATGCCGCGCTCGCCGAGGCGGTAGGCGGACTCCGCGACTTTCAGCACTGTTTCGGCTTGTTTCAGCAAACCGGCATCGTAAGTTTCAATCTGGCGATGGGCTATCCGATACCGGTTATATGCGTTTTCCAGTTCGCGGATGACCGAGAACTCCTGTTGGTTGGCTAATGCTTCTACTTGCTGCAGCTCTGCGGCGGCCTCGCCAATAGGGCCCTGACGCTGATTCCACAACGGCAAAGGCACGACAATGTTAAGCCGCCATTGCTCAAGCCCTGGATCTCTTTCCGCGCCCGCTTTTAAGGTCGGCTGCGGATAGCGAAGGTTTTGCTCATACTTAACTTTGGCCTCGGCTTTTTGGATTTCCGCACGAAACTGCTGCAAGATGGGTTGCTTGTTGAGTACTTCTTCACGCAAGCTTTCCAGCGATGGCAGAGACTCGGGTGGTGCAGGTAAATCACCGGATGCTTCATATTGGTGCGGTAAGGCCGGACCGAACATCATGCGTAGCGCCGACTTGGCATCATCCACCCGCGTTTCTGCGCTTTCCCGCAGCTTCAGGGCATTGAGCGTTTCCGCTTCAGATTTGACCTGTTCATAACGGGGTGCTTCTCCTACTTCAACCTTGAGTTTGATTTTGTCGCGTATTTGCGTGAGTAGTTGTTCGTTGTCTTTGCTTATTTGCAGTTCCGCCTGACGCCGTAAAATCTCATAAAACGCCAGTCGTACTTGGCCGCGCACGGTTAGCCAGACATGGCGGCTGGCTTCATCCGCCGAAGTAATGCCTGCTTCGGCAACCTTGCGCCGCGCTTCTCTTACGAACGGCAGGTCTAACGGTTGGGAGATAAAAACCTGTTCATTGGGACCGTTAAGCGCACCCTGACCGATGCCCGTCGAAGAACCCCCGCCTATTTCCAGTTCCGGATTGGGATAGGCCCTGGACGTAACCAATGCGGCCTGCGCCGATTCCTGGCGCGCTTGGGCATTCGCGAGCGATGGATTGTGTGCTTCAAGCAGGCTAAGTATTTGGGGTAAGGTCAGTGTTTCAGCAGACAGGCTACTGTGCCAAAAAACGCTTAGCGTAAGGATGAGGCCAAGACGCCGTGAAATTGATAAGAAGGTGTGAAATGATTGTCCGGGTCTTCGCATGGTTTTGTGTATAGATTAAGTTATTGAGCCAAAAACAGTCAGTCTGGCAAACCAGCAATCTTGCGGATTTCTTTGTTTGGTAAAATTGAAAGCATATTTTGTGCCAATTGGCCTTTGGCGGGCTCCCTGTATGCTCACAAGAGACATGGAGCAATTAAAATCGACCGCCAGATGGGCAGGCATTTTTGCATCTCCCTGATTGATACACGGCAGATTCGTTGACCATTGATTAGCCTAGCAGGGTGTGGACCGTGCGCCCTCTACCTGACTTGTTGGCGGCACCGGATTTTGAAGTTTGCTTAGGCATTAATACTACTGACGATATTGCCTTAATTCAATAGGTAAAGACCCGCATAGATTCTTTACAAAACAGGCAGTAAGCTGGGCTCCAAGAAATTCTTTTGGGACACGGAAACGCTGT
>DATBQC010000832.1:0-12449 GCA_036561065.1 Methylobacter sp.
CGGAATCCAGAGCACAGGGATGTGAATTTGTCGGTTGGTACTTTATCCCCGATTCGCTTGGAAAAATATACAGCTACGTTATCTTGCAAGAAAATGTGTTGCTAGCGCGACGATTGATTGAATCGGGGTCTCGCCCTCGGGGGCGAGACCCCGATTTAAATAACCGTCGCATTAGCGACACCTTATAAACATGACAACGACAAAAATCATAATTTAAAGCCGCGCCACCAAAATCGCATTAATCTCTTCATCCGTCAGCACAATCGGATTAGTCAACATACTACTGCCGCGACTATTGGCGACGATCATCGGGAAATCAGCCGCGCTAATGCCATAGTCCTTGAGGCGAGGCAGTTGCAGCCGTTCGCTCCAATCGGCCAGCAGCGCAATTAAAGCCGAACGCGCCGCAGCATCATCAAGCTCAGCCCGGCCAGTCAATAACCGCCCGACTTGCGCATATTTGGCTAAAGCCGGGTTTTCCGGTTCGCGCTGTTGGATGGCCTTGATATTGACCTCGGTGGCGGCGGATACCAACGTGCCGCAGACTACGCCGTGCGGGATAGGAAAGTAAGCGCCCAACGGCGAGGCCAAGCCGTGTACCGAGCCCAAGCCGACTTGGGCCAAGGTGATGCCGGAGAGCAAGGCTGCGTAAGCCATCGCGCCGCGGCCCTGAGCGGCAGTCGGTTCGTTACCTTCCCAGGCGGCAAAAAATCCTTTTTTGACCGCCGTCATGCCGCTCCAGGCCAGAGCATCGATAAATGGGTTAGCCTTCAGCGAGACGTAGGATTCCAGCAGTTGGGTGAACGCGTCCATGCCATCGGCTGCGACCAGTTCGCTGGGGCAGCTCGCTAACAAATCGGGGTCGATCACGGCATATTCGGGGATTAAGCATTCGTCGCGGAAGGATTTTTTGAAGCCGTTACGGCCTTGTACGCTTAGCACCGAGTTTTTGGTGGCCTCGCTGCCGGTTCCTGCGGTGGTGGGGACGGCGATAAAAGGGGTACTGGGGCCGTGATACGGGACATTCTTGCCGACGCCTTCGAGGTGATCCATGACCGAATTGCCGTGTGGCAGCAGTCCGGCTATGGCTTTGGCTGCATCGAGTACGCTGCCGCCGCCGATGGCGATAACTACGTCAATCGCTTCGCCACGAAATTGGCTTACCGCCTGATCTACCAGCGTCGGCGACGGTTCGCCCGAAACGGTGAAATGCAGCCAGTATATGCCCTTCGCTTCCAGCGACTGGGTGAAAGACTGCCAGCGTGGCGTAGCGCAAAAAGAGTGTTTGCCGGTCACCAACAAGGCAGTGCGGCCATAAGCCGCTGCCAGCGCCGGGACTTCGTTGAGACGGCCGCTGCCGTAGCTAATGCGCGGCAAACGCGAGATAGAGAAAGGAGTAAATTGCATAGCGTTATCCTTGCGGGAAGAGGCCGTCATAACGGACGCCTTGGCGCGGTTCTGCCATCCAGTTCGCCACGGTATCGCGCCATGTTAAATAATGGGCCGTTTGTTTGTGGGCTGCTGCATCTTCGGCAGAAGCATAAGCTTCATAAAGGATGAAGGTGCCGGGATTTTCTGGTGATTGCAGTACGTCGAATCGACGGTTGCCGGGCTCCTGGATCGAAACTTCATGGTTGAGCTGTGTGGCGGCAATAAAATCATCAATGTGAGCGGGTTTTACTTGAACTTGAACCAAGGTAACGTGCATAGCGGTGCCTTATATAAGTTATGAGTGTGGTTGATATTATACTTCAGGCAACGTAGTTTCCAGTTTTTGAAAATGACTGGAAGTTAATCGGCATCAATTTGATTTTGGCTGCGGTTGCATTGCAGCGGAATAGGCTGATTGTAAGGTATGAGATAATATATAGTGTTGAACTGGGTAAGCAATGTCCCATGGAACGCTCGTCTTTATACACAAGTACTTTAAAGCACGTCATCCCGGCAGGGATTGCCGGAATGACGGTGTACCGCGGGCACTTGTGTAGAACAATGAGCGCGGCTGTGGGAACGAGAAAATTATGATTCATCAAACTTCAATCGATCTACAAATCCCCTTCCATGATGTCGACATGATGGAGGTGGTCTGGCACGGGCATTACGCCAAGTATTTTGAAATCGGCCGCTGCGCGCTGTTGGACAAAATCGATTACAACTATCCGCAAATGCGCGATTCGGGCTACGCGTGGCCGGTCATCGATCTCGGAATCCGTTATGTGCAACCGGCGGTATTCGGCCAGACCATTACCGTAAGAACGCGAATCGTCGAATGGGAAAATCGCTTGAAAATGAACTACCTGATCACCGATAAGCACACTGGCTTAAGGCTGACCAAAGGCCATAGCATCCAAGTGGCTGTGAACTTGGCCACCAGGGAAATGTGCTTTGCATCGCCCGCCGTGTTGTTTGAAAAGCTCGGCGTGGAGGTTGTTTGATTTTACTAAAAGCGCTGTTACTGTATTTATTGGCATTCGGCCAAAGTGTCGCTGGCGAAGCGGTATTGACCGAGATCGCCGCACGATTGGCAAAAACGCCGATCACCCAAGGCGACTTTCACCAGCAAAAACACTTGAAGGTTTTACACAAGCCTCTAACTTCCACGGGCACGTTTACCTATGACCAAAGCAAGGGCGTTATCTGGAAAACCCTGACGCCGGTTGTTTCGTTATTGTTGGTCAATGAGTCGCGGCTGCTGACAGGGCAGGGCGAGCAAGCGGTGCCTGCGGCTTTCGGCAAGGTGTTCAAGGCCATGTTGGGTGGTGATTTAACGGCATTAACCGATGGCTTTAGCGTGACCGGAATCGATCAAAAAACGTCCTGGCAGCTGGAGCTAACGCCCAAAGATGAGATGCTGAAAAAAATCATCAGCACGATGCTGCTGTCCGGCGACACCGAGCTGCGCTGGTTGGAAATACGCGAAACCGGCGGCAATGTCACCCGCATCAGCTTCGATAATATCACGCACCCCGCACAGTTAACCGGTGAACAGGAAGCCGATTTTGAACGTTTATCACCCTAAACTGACCGCAGGATTTTGGCTGGTCGGAATGCTGGTCATCTGCATTCTCGGCGGACAAGCGTTAACCAAAGACTGGCTGGAAACAGGTTTTCTAGCATTGTTGCCAATCAGCGAACAGCAGCCGGAAATCGCCAAAGCCACCCGGCAACATAACGAGCTGTTGAACCGGAAAGTAGTCTGGCTGGCGGGGGCGGCTACGCCCGGGGAAGCCATTAATCATGCGCAAAAGCTCAAGCAGCAGCTGGAACAAAGCCAGCTGTTTAACAAGGTGGTGCTGGAGTTTCCCCAGCAGCACTACATCCAGCAATATCAGCAACTGTTTCCTTATCGCTATCAGTTGTTGGATGCGCAAACCCAAGAGATGCTGGCTAAAAAACCGGAAGATTTAATCAAGCAAAACCTGGAGATACTCAACAGCCCCATCGGGCAGATGCAGGCGGCCGATCTGGAGCGCGATCCGTCGTTGATATTTAGCCGGTATTTCAACGCGCAAAATCCGATCAAGTTGAATTTGGAGCAGGGCATCGTGGTGTTGTCCGATCAGCATCGATTTTGGGCGTTGTTATTGACCGAATTGAAGGATGACAAACTACAGCTGGATAAGCTGGAAACCTTGTCTAGCCTAGTTGACAGCGCAACCGAACAAGTCAAAACGGCTGGCGGCGAGTTACTGGTTTCCGGCATGCCGTTGTTTACGGCGCATGGTGCACAGTCGGCCAAACAGGAAATTTCCACGGTCGGCATAGGTTCGAGCCTCGGCATTATTGTGTTGCTGTGGGTGACGTTTCGCAGTGTGCGGCCTTTGCTGTTATCGAGTCTCGCAATCGGCAGCGGCCTGCTTGCCGCGTTGGTTATCTGCGTGCTGTTTTTCGGCAAGATACATATCCTTACTCTGGTTTTCGGAGCCAGCTTGATCGGCGTCGCTGACGACTATGCGCAACATTTTTTGTGCGACAGTTTCGGCGAGAAGGACTGGAATCCTCGAAAAGGCCTAAAGTTTATTCTGCCGGGACTTTCTTTCGGGCTGTTAAGCAATCTGTTAAGTTATGCGGGCTTAGGCTTCTCGCCGTTTCCAGGCTTGCAGGAAGTGGCGTTATTTTCGGCTATCGGCTTGTTGGTCGCCTGGCTGACGGTGGTGCTGCTGTTTCCGTTGCTGCTAACGGGCTTCACATTCGATCATCAGCCGGGCATACTTAAATTGACAACCTATTGGGAAGAACACTGGCCGCTTTGGGTCAACAAAAACCGGCGCTGGTTAGGCTTGATGTTGGCGATTTTTGTCGCGGGCGGCCTGTGGATGCTGACGCCGCAGGATGATGTGCGTTTGCTACAGTCGGCACCGGCCGAGTTAATCCGCACAGCCGATAAAATCCGGCATCTGTTCCCGATGAGCCCCGACAGCCCGTTTTTTCTGGTGTCAGGGCAAGATCAAGCCGATTGGCATCAAAATGAACAAAGACTGCTTAAGCGCTTGGAAATGTTAAAACAGCAAAAAGCGCTGACTAATTATGAAGGCTTGAGCAGCTATTGGCCTGATGCGCATCAGCAGCAACAAAATTACCAACTGTTAAAGAATAAGCTGTACGACTCAGGCTTGCTTGAGCGCTATATGGCCGATCTCGGTTTTGACCAAGCAGCCGTGCAAGCCGAATACAAACAGTTTGCCGAGGCAGAGCGCAATATGCTGGCCTTGCCGGACTGGCTGGCGACTGCCGATGAAACCAAACGGCAGTTGTGGTTAGGCTGTGAGGAGGGTCGCTGTCAAAGCACGGTTGCCTTAATCGGTATCAGCGATGCTGGAGCATTAGCGGTGCTACAGGATTTGCCGGGCGTGGTCTGGGTGGATCAGGTCGAGTCTGTATCGTCATTGTTTGCGCGTTATCGGATCAGGGCCAGCGGCTTGCTGCTGGTTGCTTTCTGTTTGGCCTCGCTAGGCTTGGGCTTCAAGTTCGGTTGGCGCAATGGCGTGACCATCATGTCGGTACCGGTTATTTCGCTGGCTGTTTCGTTAGCCATGCTGGGCTGGTTCGACCAGTTGTTCAGCTTGTTCAACCTGTTTGCATTGTTGCTGGTGTTGGGCATCGGCGTCGATTACGGACTGTTCTTTTTCATGGCGGGCGACAGGCGCGCGAGCACCTCGCTGGGGGTTACGCTTTCGGCATTGACGACCTTGCTGGCGTTCGGCTTATTGGCGATAAGTTCTACCGAGATCGTACATGCCTTTGGGGTTACCGTAACTGCCGGTATTATAACGGCGCTGCTGTGCGCGCCATTGATTGGGCTTAAGGGGTATAAAAATCATCATGACAAATAACAAGAATAATAAAGGCGAAATTATCATCATCGGTGCCGGGCCTTCCGGGAGTATTGCCGGTGCATTGCTGCAAAACCAGGGCTTTCAGGTAACCATTTTGGAACGCCAGTTGTTTCCGCGGTTCAGTATCGGCGAAAGCCTGTTGCCGCAATGTATGGAATTCATCAAGCAGGCTGGGATGATGGACGCGTTAGTCAACGCCGGATTCCAGTATAAAAACGGCGCATCTTTCGTATACCAAGACCTGCAAACCGAGTTTTCCTTTGAAGACAAATTCAGCCCCGGCATGGGCACTACGTTTCAGGTGCAGCGCGGGCGATTCGACAAGCTGCTTGCCGATGAAGCGGTGCGCATGGGCGTTGATATACAGTGGCAAATGGAAGTTCTGGCTGCCGATTTCGCCGATGATCGGCCGGAGCTGACGGTGCGCAACAACCAAGGCGAGGTCATGACTTACCGTGCCGACTTTGTGCTGGATGCCAGCGGTTTCGGGCGTATCCTGCCAAGGTTGCTGGATTTGGAATCGCCTTCGGGATTTCCGGTCAGGCAAGCCTTGTTCGGGCATATTGAAGACCGGATCGGGGAGGGCCGATTCGATAGAAATAAAATCCGGATCACGGTGCATCCCAAGCATAAAGATGTTTGGTATTGGCTGATCCCGTTCAGCAATGGGCGCAGCAGCGTTGGTGTGGTTGCGGAACCGGAATTTCTTCAGGGTTGGGACAATAACGATCAGGCCTTGAAGGACATCATCAACCAGGATCCCAGCTTGACCGGATTGCTTGAGAACGCCGTGTTCGATGAGAAAATCAACACCATCGTCGGTTATTCGGCCAATGTAAAAAGCCTGTACGGCAAAGGCTATGCGTTGCTGGGTAATGCTGGTGAGTTTTTAGACCCGGTGTTTTCATCCGGCGTTACCATTGCGATGAAATCGGCCAGTTTGGCTGCGGATGTGTTGGCCAGGCAGTTTAACAATGAGGCGGTCGACTGGCAGCAAGATTACGCTGAGCCTTTGCAGCGCGGCGTCGATACTTTCCGGGTGTTTGTCGATGCGTGGTATGACGGCCGCTTTCAGGACGTCATTTTTCATCCGCAGCAGCAACCCGAAATTAAGGCCATGATCAGTTCGATATTGGCCGGTTATGCTTGGGATGAAAACAATCCTTATGTCAAAAATGCCCGTTCGAGGTTGGATACTCTGGTTGAGTTATGCCGATAAAGATTTGCGCTAGTTTTCTCGTTCCCATGCGTCGCATCACAGCTCTTTCCTCGTTCCCACGCGCTACGCCGATATATAAGAATAATGTGTCGCTACCGCGACGGTTATTGAATCGGGGTCTCGCCCCCGAGGGCGAGTTACTTTTCTTTGCTCCGCCAAAGAAAAGTATCCAAAAGAAAGGCGGCCCGGACGCCGCTTGCTTCCTGCGTTCCTCGCTTTTGCCGAGGGTCAGCAGAAGGGGCTCCTGCCCCTCTGCTGACGTGCGGCCTCCCTGCCGCACCCCTAACGGGCTATTCTCGACAAAAACTCCGGTACTCGGCGCGGCATACGGGATTCAATCCGTGCCATCGGCAAATTCATCTCGTGCCCCTAGATATGCTAGTTCCCAAGCTTCTGCTTGGGAATTCAGTGAGGGAAGCTCCTGCTTTCCGTTTCGCGAAGCTGAAGCTTCGTTGCCTGGGTTCCCAAGCTGGAGCTTGGGAACCAGCGTTTTAAGCGTTATGTTTTTATTCTGGCTGTCCGGCTGTACGCTAATACAGCCGGAGCAAGTTACCGCTAAACCGGAATTGATGCCGATCGCACAGCCATTAGGCCCAGCCAGACGGATCGTGCAGCAAATAAACGCGGTGTGGACTGATCACCAGGAATCTTTGTTGGCGGTTCTGGAGCTGGATGCACGGCATATCGCCATGGCCGGACTCAGCAATGACGGCTTGAGCCTGTTCAATTTGACCTACGACGGCAACACCGTCGTATCGGATAAGAGCCCGTTATTGCCGGAGTCGGTCGCTCCGGAATTTATCATTACCGATCTGCAACTGGTTTATTGGCCGATTGTCGAGCTGCAAAAAAAACTCCCTGCCGGATGGCGCTTGGAAGCCGGGCCAAACAAACGCTTTTTAACGATCCGTGGTAAAAAACAAGTTGAAGTGAATTATTTATCCCCCGACCCTGTTTGGCCAAAAGCCGTTGAACTAATCAATTTCCAGTACAATTACCGCCTGAACATTAAAACGATAAGTTATGACCTTATACCTGAATGACTTAGGCCTGCTGTGCGCGGTCGGCAACAGCAAAGCTGAAGTTTTAAAGCGCCTGCTGGCCGGTGACCGGTCGGGACTGGTGTCTAGCGATCAGTTCGGGATTCGCTGCATCGTCGGCGCTGTTGCGGCTGAGCTGCCGGAGATTGCGGCGCGTTACAGCATTTACAACTGCCGGAACAATCGCCTGCTGCTGGCGGCATTAAGCCAGATCGAATCAACGGTGACTGGCATGATCGCCCGGTTCGGCGGCGATCGTATCGGCATTGTGCTGGGAACCAGCACGTCGGGGGTACGCAATACCGAGTTGGCTTTGGAGTATATGTTTAAAAATGGCGTATTACCTGAAGAGTATCATTACAAGCAGCAGCAAATGGGTGCCGGGGCGGATTTTTTGGCCGATTTCCTGGGTGTGCAAGGCCCGGCCTACACGATCTCTACGGCCTGTTCTTCCAGCGGCAAGGCGTTTGCCTCGGCGCGGCGCTTAATTAGGCAGGGCTTTTGCGATGCGGTCATCGTGGGTGGGGCAGACAGTTTATGCAGCTTGACCGTTAACGGTTTTACGGCGCTGGAATCGATCAGCAGCGGACTTTGCAAGCCGTTCGGTTTGCATCGCGACGGCATCAATATCGGCGAAGCGGCCAGCCTTTTTGTGTTGAGTAAAGACCCCGGCCCGATAATATTGCAAGGCATAGGCGCAAGCAGCGATGCCTATCATTTTGCCGCGCCGGATCCGGACGCAACCGATGTGATCCGGGCCATGCAGATTGCGCTGGATGACGCGGGCAAAACTCCGGCCGAGATCGATTACTTAAATCTGCATGGTACGGCTACGGTATTGAACGATGCGATGGAAAGCCAAGCCGTTAGTGCCGTGTTCGGGCCCAAGGTCGCGGCAAGTTCCAGCAAGGGCATGACCGGGCATACGCTGGGCGCTGCCGCCGCATTGGAATTGGCATTTTGTTGGCTGTTGCTGACCCAGGATGACGAACAAGGCGCGTTGATTCCGAATATCAACGATGATGAGCCGGATCCGGCATTGCCCGAATTGAATCTGGTCAAAAAAGGCGGGGCGTTAGGGCGCAGGATTAAAACCTGTCAAAGCAACTCGTTTGCCTTTGGCGGCAATAACGTGTCTATTGTGTTGGAGCGGGCATGATCGATGTTGCCGACCTGATTCCGCATAGCGGTAGCATGGTGTTGCTGGACCGTATTATCGACTATGACGATCAGGGCCTGACGGCTGAACTGGTGGTGCGCAACGACGGTTTGCTGGGTGATGATAAAGCCGTCCCTGCTTGGGCCGGTATTGAATACATGGCCCAAGCGATAGCCGCCTATGCCGGAATGATGGCAAGGCGGGTCGGTGAGCCGATACGACTGGGTTTCTTGCTGGGCACCCGGCGCTATAACAGCAATGTGGCTGTATTTAAGGTCGGCGCAACCTTAACGATACGGGTGAAAAAAATCATGCAGGATGATAACTTAGGGGTTTTTGACTGCCGGATTCTGGGGGACGGTGTGGATGTTGCGGCCAATCTTAATGTTTATCAACCTCCGTTAAACAACACATGAGCACAATATGAGTAAAACTGTTTTAGTAACCGGCTCCAGTCGGGGCATTGGCAAAGCCATTGCGTTATATCTGGCTAAACAGGGCTTCGATTTGGTCATCCATTGCCGCAGCCGGCGCGCACAGGCCGAGGAAGTCAAAGCTGAAATCGAGCAGTTGGGCCAACAAGCCCGGATATTGCAATTCGACATTGCCGATCGCGCGCAATGCAGCGAACAACTCAATCAGGATATCGAAAGCCACGGCGCTTATTACGGTGTGGTTTGCAACGCCGGCATCACCGCCGATAACGCCTTTCCGTCGTTGACCGGCGAGCAGTGGGACAGCGTGATTCACAGCAATCTGGACGGTTTTTACAATGTCTTGCAGCCGGTGGTGATGCCTATGGTCAGGCGGCGAAAACCGGGGCGCATCGTTACGTTATCGTCGGTTTCCGGCTTGATGGGTAATCGCGGTCAGGTCAATTACAGTGCGGCAAAAGCCGGTATTATCGGTGCGACCAAGGCACTGGCTTTGGAACTGGCAAAACGCGACATCACCGTTAACTGCGTAGCGCCGGGTCTTATCGAGACGGAGATGGTCAGTGAACTACCGCTGGACGAAATCAAGAAAATGATTCCGGCGCGCAGGGTAGGCAGTCCCAAAGAAGTGGCGGCGGTCGTTGCTTTTTTAATGTCCGAAGATGCCGCCTACGTGACCCGGCAGGTCATTTCCGTCAATGGTGGCTTATGTTGAAACGCGTAGTGGTGACCGGCATGGCGGGAATTTCGCCGATAGGCAATGACTGGTCGCAAGTTGCCGAGCACCTTAAAAACAAATCTACCGGCATTCGATTCATGCAGGACTGGGATAAGTACCAAGGCTTGAACACCCGCTTGGGCGCACCCGCTGAATTCACCAAGCCTGAGCATTATTCGCGCAAGCAAGTTCGCTGCATGGGGCGCGTCGCCTTAATGGCGACTTACGCAACCGAATTGGCGCTGAGCGACGCCGGTTTGCTGCATGACGATTGTCTTAAAAGCGGGCAGATGGGCATTGCTTACGGCAGCTCATCGGGAAGCCCCGATGCGATCGCCGAATTCGGCAATATGCTGCTCAATCATGCCACCGGCGGCTTGAATGCAACCTCGTATATCAGGATGATGAGCCATACCGCCCCGGTCAATATCGGTTTGTTTTTCGGCATAAACGGCAGGATTTACACAACCTCAAGCGCCTGCACCTCGGGCAGTCAGGGCATCGGTTATGGTTATGAGGCGATAAAGTTCGGCCGGCAACAACTGATGGTGACAGGCGGAGCCGAAGAGCTATCGGCCATTCAGTCCGCCGTATTCGACACCTTGTTCGCAACCAGTCTTCGCAATGAGACGCCTGATAAAAGTCCCCGGCCTTTTGACCGCGATCGGGACGGTTTGGTCATCGGCGAGGGCGCAGGCACCTTGATATTGGAAGAATTGGAGCATGCGTTGGCGCGCGGCGCCCATATCCATGCCGAATTGGTAGGGTTCGGCTGCAATTCCGACGGTTTGCATGTCACCCAGCCCGACAGCGGCAGTATGCAGCTTGCGATGCGCTTGGCCTTGAAGGATGCTGAGCTTGAAGCCTCCGACATCGGTTACATCAGTGCGCATGGCACTGCAACAAGCCACGGCGACGTCGCCGAAAGCCATGCGACTGCGGCGGTATTCGGCGATAAAACGCCGATCAGTGCATTGAAAAGTTTTACCGGCCACACCTTGGGCGCTTGCGGTGCACTGGAGGCTTGGGTGGCGGTCAATATGATGAATGAAGGCTGGTTTCATGCCACGGCTAATCTTGACAACATTGACCCTGAATGTGCCCGGCTGGACTATATTAAAGAGGATTGCCGAAAGCTCGATTGCGACTATGTGATGAGTAACAATTTCGCGTTCGGGGGGATTAACACCTCTTTGATTTTTAAGCGTTGGGATCGTTAATATCCCACTCAACCTGGAGAACTACAATGATAAAAAGAATGTGTTTAGCCTTGGTTTTATTGGTCATGGTCGCTGGCTGTACCACGACGGGTACGTTCAAAGTGCCGCCCGGCACTGACCTGCATGTCTACAAAAGACCGGAGCCGGTAGACATCAAGGCCGATGGCAAGGTAACCACCAAGCCGTTTTTCTGGACGGCGGCGGGAATACCGCCGGAAGGAGGCATTCCTTATAGCTTGGAAAAAGGCGGCAAGGTTGTCAAAGAGGGTAAATTGAGGACAAAATTCCGCACCGTTTCAATATTCTGGCCGCCGTTTGCAGCCATCTATTGGCCAATGGGCTTTAACCCTGACATTACCTACGATTTGGTGAACGACAAGCAGGAATAAGGCGCAGACATGATCCATCAGGGTGGGCCAAAGCTGGGTTCACCCTGATGGATTTAACGATAAGGTACTTTGCTGGTGCTGCTCAGCACATCAAGAACATACTCCACCCCGTGGCTGAATCGGAATACGTCCTTTAGGCGGAAGTCGACAATGAATCAATCCCAAGATTAGCCAGCTCATCCGCCCGGTCATTGTCTTTATGACCTGAATGGCCCTTCACCCAAAACCATTCGATATTGTGCCGCTGGATCGCGGCGTCCAGCCTGCGCCACAGGTCTTCATTCTTAACCGGCGTCTTGGCCGCAGTTTTCCAACCGCGTTTTTTCCAGTTGCTTATCCATTCGGTAATGCCCTGCATCACATATTTCGAGTCGGTATTGAGTTGCACCGAACAGGGCTTGGTCAGGATTTCCAGCGCCTGGATCGCCGCCATCAGTTCCATGCGGTTGTTGGTGGTGTCGGGGTCGCCGCCGTAAATTTCCTTAACGGTGCCCTTGTAGCTGAGTATTACGCCCCAGCCGCCCGGCCCAGGGTTGCCTTTGCAGGCGCCATCGGTGTAAATAATGACGTGATCAGTCATGTCTGTTTTTCTGTGTTGTCGGTGAGTTAAGCGGGTTTGTCAAAACCAAACGGGAATTTAGCGCGGATACCGGCGTCAGCGGAATCAGGTTGTAACGGCGTTTGATAGCCTTGATCGCATAGGCGGTCGAGGTAAGCGAGAGTCCCCGCGTAATGAATTTTCCATGGGTCGATTTGACCGTATCCAGATTAAACTCGGATGATACGGTGACTTCAAAATTCAATAATTTTAGCCAGTCCAAAACTCGTGATCGGGAAATAAAGTGTCCGCCCCATGAGTCAGCCATGCGTTTATCCCATAAATACTGGTATCTGATCCAGAGGCTCCAGGGATTGAAATTCAGCACGATCAATA
>DATBQC010000833.1:0-8037 GCA_036561065.1 Methylobacter sp.
GCTTGCGGCCGGCAGCGCTTAGTTTCAAAGCAGTGAAGAAAAAAATTAACTTAAATGAGGTGGAGAGCCATTATGACTGAAGGGTTGTTTATATTAACTACTATTTTTGTTGCCTATATTGTTTATGCAATCATAGACGAACAGAAAACAACTGCTAAATCCAAAGCGCCAGCACCAGCGGCAAAACCTGAAGCACAGGCCGTAGCTGAGAAACAAGAAAAACCACAGGTTGCCGTTGCAAAAGAAAAACCGGCCGCAAGTAGCAAGCCAGCCGCAAGTAAGCCGGCGGCAGTAAAAACTGTTATGCCTAAAACTGTTGCAACTAAAGCCGCGCCGACTAAGCCGGCAGCAACCAAAGCGGCTGCGCCTGCTGCCCCGAAGGCAGCCGTAAAACCAGCGGCAACTAAAGCTAAACCGGCCGCGGCTAAAAAAGCTGCTGCTGCCGCTGTCTCCGCACCGAGCGCAGGATTAAAAGATCCAAAGACAGGTGAAGTTGCTACGGCGTATGGCAATTACCGATTCACCAAGCGCTGGATAAAAGACGCATTGGTTGCAGAAGGTTTGTTGGATAAGGTCTATACGGCTAATGAGTTGAACGCAGAGACTGATGCGAAAATCAAAACGGCGATAGCAAAGCTGGAAGCCATGAGCAAATATAAGGCTTAGATTCAAGGTTCAAGGAATATTGAAGGGGAGGCTCTGTGGTCTCCCCTTTTTATTGAGCTTCAAAACCCCTTTATCCTATCGTTTCGTTTAAATAATAAGCTTTCAAACCGGGGAGTAGCTATTTTTGCTGCTTTTATGGGCATCACTGCCCATAAAAGCAGCAAAAGCTCGCGACCGCTAATGCCTGCGGCTGCCCCAGCCGTCCTGCTTCTTTCGTTGGATACCCAACAAGGGGTATCCAACATCATTCTCGCAATGACTCGACGCGATTTCGGAAAGCCTGCATTTTCACTACGCAAAAAACGCTTCGTGAAAACACATGCACTATCGCTTTTGGGGACTACTCGACCTCCTGTCTCGTAGCGGAGGATTGGGTATTGGTATGGTTTTTCGCCTTTCGCCTTGAGCCTTGCACCTAATTATCCATATCAAGTTTTTTCAAGCGGTAGCGTAGCGATCTGGGCGATAGCCCCAACTGTTTGGCGGCGGCCATTTTGTCCCATTGATTTTCTTCCAGCGCAACGGTGATGGCTTTTTTTTCTATTTTTTCCAGGTGATTTTCCAGTGATTCCAACGCAGGGTCGAAGTCCTGTGATTTGGCAACATGATGCACATCTATCGGCAGGTTTAAATCATCAGTTTCAATGCTGTTGCTGTCATACAGAGCAAGGGCTCTTTCGAGGATATTTTCAAGCTCACGGACATTGCCCGGAAAATGGTAGCGTTGCAATGCCGCTAATGCCGATGCCGACAAGTTCGGCCTGTCCTGTTTATTGGCGCCAGTCAGTTTGGCTAGTATATGATCGACAAGGGCGGGGATATCGTCAGGCCGCTCACGTAAGGGTGGAACATGAAGATCGATTACATTGATACGGTAATATAAATCCTGCCTGAAACTACCGTCCCGAACCATCTCGTTAAGGTTTTTATGGGTGGCGCTGAGTAAGCGAATATCGACCGGAGTTTCCTGCTGTTCCCCGACGGGACGAATTTTCTTTTCCTGTATAGCGCGCAGTAATTTGACTTGCAGGGACAGCGGTAGATCGGCGACTTCATCAAGAAACAAGGTGCCGCCTTCTGCTGCCTGGAATAAGCCTTTTTTGTCGCTGAGCGCGCCGGTAAAGCTGCCTTTTTTATGACCGAAGAATTCACTTTCCATCAATTCATACGGTATGGCTCCGCAGTTAATCGCGACAAAAGCATGGTCGCTTCGGGAGCTTTGCTGATGAATCAGCCTTGCAACCAGTTCCTTACCCGAGCCCGATTCGCCGCTGATATAGACGGGTGCCTGGCTGCGGGCGAGTTTATCTATTTTTGCCCTAATCTCCTGCATGATTAACGATTCGCCCAGCAGCGTATGGCGGGTTCGTCTCTCTTTAGCGGAGGAGCTGGCCTCGGAAAGTTTTAGCGCGTTGTTAACCAGCAGTCTAAGTGCTGGCAGGTCAACCGGCTTGGACACAAAATCGAAAGCGCCTTTTTTCATCGCCAGAATTGCCGACTCCATGTTGCCGTGCGCGGTAATAACGGCAACCGGTATCGGGCAGGGCAGTGTTTGTATAAAGTCGACCAGCTCCAGGCCGTTGCCGTCAGGTAATTTCATGTCGGTCAGGCAAAGATCGAAAGACTTTTTCTGCAATAATGCTTTGGCGCCGGCAACATTTTCAGCGCAGCAGGTCTGGATATTCATCCTGTTAAGGGTGATTTCCAAGAGCTCACGGATATCGGGTTCGTCGTCTACAATCAGTGCCAGTGGTTTATTCATAGTTCGATTATTGTTTGTTCTGCATTCAATAAGCAGAGCCGGAAACAACTCCGGTTATCGTCGGTTAAATAATAGTTCAATTTTGCCTGATTTAATTCAGCTAATTCTCTTGAGATATAAAGCCCTAACCCGGTTCCGCTGGAAGACGTGGTAAAAAAGGGTTCAAACAGATGGCTTTGGTGTTCGCGGCTGATGCCGTGACCGTTATCGATGACCTCTATGCAGGGCGCCTGTTGCAGGGCAAAAGCATGTATAGCTATTGGCCCGGTCTCCGGCTGGCCGTATTTCAGTGCATTCCGGCACAGATTATCCACAATTTGCCTTAAATGGCCGGGATCTATCAGCGCACATAAGGCTTCGTCAGGATATGAGAGCTTGAATGCGTCGATATTAACGGCATGTTCAAGCGTGAAATTTTTCAGGTAGTTGTCCAGCCAGGGTTTTAGATGAATTTTTTCCCGTCTTGAATCGGTCCTTCTGGACAGTTGTAAAATATCTTCAATGATATGGTTGACGCGGACTGAGTGGTTTTGGATGATTTCTGTCAGCCGTCGGTCCTGGACGGATAGCAGCGTATTTTCCGATAGTAACTGCCCCGCGTGACTGATAGCGCCCAACGGATTGCGTATCTCATGGGCAATGCTGGCGGTGAGTCTGCCCAGTGATGCGAGTTTGCTTTGCTGCACCTGCTGATTATAAAGTGCAATATCCTCAAGAATAATCATGTAAAAGAACTCATGACCTGTCGGCAGAGGCATGAACCGGCTATGAATTTCGGACTGATTCGGCAGTTGAAGCAGCGCCAGATTCTGTTCGGAATCGGATAACCAGGTTTGGAAAGCATCAGCCAATTGAGCCGAAATATCGCCTAACTTGACCGGCAGCACCGATAAATTTGCCAATCGCAATGCAGACTCATTAGCCATCTGGATGGCTTGCTGTTTATTGGCGATAATGATGCCTGATTGCAGATGCTGGATAATGTACTTATTGAGATCTTCCAGTTTAGTGATGGTTTGTTTCTGTTGGTCGGCAAGCTGGAATATTTGTTCGCTACGTTTTGCGAGGATATATGACAGCAAGGCAATGGTAAAAAATGCGGCCCCCAGCATTCCGGCATTGGCATAAGAGGTTGAGTCGAAACTGTGCTTGTAATCGGCAACGACTTGTTCGGCCAATACGGTCAAGCTAGCCAAGGCGGCAAATAACATCGCACAGCGGCCACCGATTAATAAGCCGCCTGCGGCGATAGATACGGCAAGCAATGCGCCCATGCCGCTGTTAATGCCGCCTGAGGCATGCATGATCAAGGTCAGGATGATTATGTCTGTAAAAATGAGCAGCTGCGCTTGTGTGGTATAGCTCGTGAGTCGCCAAGCTATACAGATGCCGGAAATGATTGAGAGGAACAAATAGCTTTGGCTACTGTAAGCGAATAATTTGCTGTCGTAAGTGCCGAGTAATGAAGAATCCGTGTAACTGTAAAACAAGGCGACAAATAAGCTGGCCAGGATGAGCCGATAGCCTAAGAAGACTTTCAGTAATAGCCAGGCTTGTCGGGCCGGAATGCCGTAGCCTTTGGAGAACGGGCAGGGAAAGATGGTTTCGATGGTATTTGGCGGCATGTTTGTTTTTAAAATGGCGTTTTGCAGGGACTTCGTTAAAATGCTCAATAACGTCCTTAATCGTAGCATTTAGTTGTCATCTGTGTGTGAAAAATACCCGCCGTCCCTTACCGGTCAATCAAGGAGTAATAAATGAATATTCATGAGTATCAGGCTAAACAGCTGTTTTTGCATTACGCGATACCGGTGCCTGACGGCAAGCAAGCGACCACGCCTGAAAGTGCCGAGCAGGTTGCCAAGGAGTTGGGCGGTGACGGTTGGGTGGTTAAAGCACAAGTTCATGCCGGTGGGCGGGGCAAAGTCGGCGGCGTAAAGCTGGCTAAAAGCCCCGGTGAAGTAGCCTTGTTTAGCCGGGAAATGCTCGGCAGGCGGTTAGTTACCAAGCAGACCGGCGCGGAAGGCTTGCCGATCAATTCGCTTCTGATAGAAAAAACCTACCCAATCAAGCGCGAGCTCTATTTGAGCTTGCTGGTTGATCGGGGCACCGAGCGCATTATTTTTATCGCCTCGGCAGCGGGCGGCATGGATATAGAAACCGTCGCTCATGAAACGCCGGAAAAGATTATCTCGGTACCGGTGCATCCGGCCGCAGGCTTACAAGGTTATCAGTGCCGGAAAGTTGCCTATGCGCTGGGACTCAAAGGTCCTCAGATCAAAGTATTAGGGAAAATCATGCAAGGCTTGTACGACTTATTTCTAGCCAAGGATGCCAGTCAGATTGAAATTAACCCGCTGATAGAAACCGACAGCGGTGAACTGATAGCGCTGGATGCCAAGATCAATTTCGACGATAACGCAGTCGAGGCGCACCCCGACATCTTGGCGATGAAAGACGCCGAACAGGAAGACGAAAAAGAAAACAAAGCCCAGCAATTCGGGCTGAACTACATCACCTTGGAAGGCAATATCGGCTGCATGGTCAACGGCGCGGGACTCGCCATGGCGACCATGGATCTGGTCAAACTCAAAGGCGGGCAACCGGCCAACTTTCTCGATGTCGGCGGCGGCACCAGCGTTGAAAAAGTCTGCGAGGCGTTCAAACTGATCCTGTCGGATCACAGCGTTAAGGCGGTATTGGTGAATATCTTCGGCGGCATCGTGCAGTGCGACATTATCGCGGCGGGCATCTTGGCCGCTGTCGAACAGGTTCACGTCACCATCCCGGTGGTGGTGCGCCTGGAAGGCACCAATGCCGAACAGGGCAGGGCCTTGTTAAGCAACACCGGACTGAATCTTTATGCGGCGGATGATTTGGCACACGCGGCAGAACAAGTCGTAGCACTGGCGGAGGCCGCATGAGTATTTTAATCGATAAAGACACCAAAGTAATTTGCCAGGGCTTTACCGGCAAGCAAGGCACGTTCCATTCCCAGCAAGCGCTGGACTACGGCACCTTATTAGTCGGCGGCGTTACCCCGGAGCGCGGCGGCGAAACCCATTTGGGCTTGCCGGTGTTTAATACCGTGCAGGATGCCGTCAATGATACCGGCGCAACCGCCAGCGTCATTTACGTGCCGCCTTTTTACGCCGCCGACGCCATTCTGGAAGCGGTCGATGCTGGGATTCAACTGATCGTCTGCATTACCGAAGGCATACCCATATTGCAAATGCTGCGCGTTAAGGCCGCTATGGAAGGCACCGGTGCGTTGCTGATCGGCCCCAACTGCCCCGGCGTGATCACCCCCGGCGCCTGCAAAATCGGCATCATGCCCGGTCATATCCATTTGCCCGGATCGATCGGCATCGTGTCGCGCTCCGGCACCTTGACCTATGAATCGGTGCATCAAACCACCGCGCAAGGCTTGGGGCAGAGCACCTGCGTCGGTATCGGCGGCGACCCAATCCACGGCATGAATTTCGTTGATGTGCTGAGCCGTTTTCAAGCTGACGATCAAACCAAAGGCATCGTGATGGTCGGCGAAATCGGTGGCGGCGAAGAAGAAGATGCGGCGGAATATATCAAAGCGCATGTCACTAAGCCCGTAGTTGCGTATATCGCAGGTCAAACCGCGCCTCCCGGAAAACGCATGGGCCATGCGGGCGCGATTGTGACCGGCGGCAAAGGCACGGCGGAAGGCAAAGTCGCCGCGCTTAAAGCCGCGGGGATTGAAGTGGTCAGTTCGCCGACCGATATTGGTGTGGCGATGAAGGGATGTTTGTAAAATTGATTGTAGAGACGCGATTTATCGCGTCTTAATCCGGTAAATCGGCAAACATTCGTAGCTAAGAAATGGAGAAAACATGAAAACCAAAGACCTCATAGCTGAAGCTGTTTCGCTACCCGTCGAAGAGCGGGCATTGGTGGTAGATTCATTGCTTCGAAGCTTAAATGCCCCGGAATCCGAGATTGATACGAAATGGGCGGCCGTGGCAAAGCACCGTTTACAGCAACTGCAATCAGGCGAGATAACCGCAGTTTCCGCTGATGAGGTGTTTGCTAGGCTACAGCAGTGAAGGTCTTAGCCGGTAAATTGGCAATAATATTGAACAGATTCTTAGATTAAAGCTATGGAAAAAATAATTTCGAAAATCACCACCAAGAATTACCGAAACTTGGTTAATGAGGACGGTATTACCCTAAATAACTTAAATATTTTAATCGGCTCAAACGGTTCCGGTAAAAGTAATCTGGTAGCTACACTTGAGTTTTTCAAAAATTGTTTAACGCCTACGTCTGATTTGGATAATAGAGGAATTACTGCGTTTCAAAATGCCTTGTCCAAACTTGGGTACAATATCTTAGACGCCAGTATTAAAAGACCCGCTAAGGTGAGCTTTGAGTTTGAATTCCCCAATATATGCTCAGTTAGTGAAACATTTGTTTTAACTCTTTATGTAGATAAAGTTGTATCTATTGCCGAAGAAATTTTTCAACATACAAAACCTAACGGGGATTCAAGAATACCGTTCATTTATTATAAAAGCCATGATAAACAAGCCGGAATCGGCATGGTTTCTATTAACCATAAAAATAAAAGAGGATCAAGTTTTCAACGGTTGGAGCATGTTCCTGTTGATGAATTATCTCTATTAGCTATTCCGAAGTTATTAACGGAACAAGGAACTTTCTATCCAGAGCAAGTTCCGTTATACAAGACTTACAGTGAGCTGAATGATACCGTCAAAAAATGGCAGTTTTACAATGCCAATGATATGAATTTAGCAATAATTCGTGGCGAAAGACCGAAAATTGGCTCAAGTGATGTAATTCTTGCCAAATCAGGAGGGAATTTGCCGGCAGTCCTAGATAATATAAGTAATCACATGATATATGGCATTGACTTCGATGAGCGTATTAATAACGCTATGAAAGAGATATTGCCGATGACAAGGCGCATCAAAACCTCCAGAGAAGGTATGTCGCTAACCGTGCAGTGGTACTTTGAAGGAATGGAGGTTCCGTTTTATTTAGATGATATGTCAGACGGTACCGTGCGCATGTTGTGCTGGGCGACCATCTTGCACTCCCCCATACTGCCTACGTTATTAGTCATTGATGAACCTGAGTTGAGCTTGCATATCGCTTGGATGGGGATTTTAGCTAACTGGATCAAACAAGCTTCACAAAAAACCCAGATTATCATTTCGACGCATAGCCCCGATTTATTGGATTACTTTACCGATTGCGCTGACGATGTCATTTGTTTTGAAAAAACTCAGCCGAAAGGACATTTTAAAGCGCAAAAACTGCCTGAAACTATCATAAAAGATAAAATAGCAGATGGTTGGCAATTGGGTGATTTATATCGAAGCGGCGATGATGTTATCGGGGGCTGGCCTTGGTAATTTGGTTGTTTGCCGGCGGTGGAGAATCTGAATTAGGCGAACGGGAAGGCGAGATAAGAGGCATAGTCCATTTTTTTGAAAAACATTTTCCCGATTTTACTTTTCACAGAATTACGCCGGTAAGGAATAAACGAACCCCTGATAGAGTCAAGCCTAATACCGTTAATAATGTACTAGGTAAAACGGGTAAAGATTTTG
>DATBQC010000834.1:0-1882 GCA_036561065.1 Methylobacter sp.
TTATCGGTGTGTTGGCGACCGATTTACTGGTAGGTGTCGGCATCGGTATTTTGACCAAATTCGGTATCCACATGCTGCGCGGCGTCAGACCGAATAACCTGTTCAAGATTCACTTTGTTATTGAAGAGAAAGATTTTCAGACTGTTGTGGTCTCTATAGTGGGCGCGGCAATTTTTTCCAATTTTATGTCCTTGAAAACGGCGTTGGCTAATTTGGAAAACGGCAAGATAGTAATATTTCAATTGAACAATGCGTACCTGATCGATCATACCGTGATGGAATTTATTCACGATTTTCAGCATAGCTATGAAGGACAGGGCGGGCAATGTCGATTTTACGGCATGGAATATCATGACACTTTTTCAGAGCACCCTTTGGCGGCACGCAGAATGAAACCCAATCACATGAGTCGACGTAAAAGCGATCATTATGGTGTTTAGGGTGGGGTTTTTGTCGAACGTAAACCTGTAGCGGGAGTTGCTGTTAATGCTACAGTGGTATAGTGAATTATTTAGAGACACTATATTTTTACAATAAAACGAGGACTTCTATGAATACACCATCCCGTTCAGCTAAACCCCAAGCCGGTCTGGCGGGCTTAAAAGAAAACTGGCGCAGTGATCTGCAATCAGGATTGCTGGTTTTTCTTATCGCCTTGCCGTTATGTTTAGGTATATCTGTGGCTTCCGGCTTCCCGCCGTCGGCAGGTATTATCACGGCAATTATCGGGGGGGTATTGGTATCGCGTATTAGCGGTTCATACCTGACCATCAATGGCCCGGCTGCCGGCCTGATTGTGGTGGTTTTGGCGGCGGTGCAGGCGTTGGGTGAAGGCGATGCGATGGCCGGTTATCGATACACCTTGGCGGCGATTGTGGTCGCCAGTGTGTTACAGGTTTTGATGGGGGTATTTAAGATGGGGCAGCTGAGCTCCTTCTTCCCCACGTCGGTGGTGCATGGAATGCTGGCGGCGATTGGTATTATCATCATCGCCACACAAACCCACGTCATGCTTGGGGTTACGCCGGAATCCGGCAGCCTGTTTTCGGTCATCGCGCAGATTCCGCATAGCCTGCTTAGCATGAATGCGGAAATCGGCCTGATCGGTTTTTTAGGTTTGCTGATACTGATTACTTGGCCGTTTACCGGAAGCAGGATTCCCGCTCCGGTCATCGTCGTGGTGGTGGGCATCATATTCGCTTGGCATTTTGATCTGACTAAAGACCAGGCTGCCGCCGGATCGAAATTTGTGGTTGGGATTCCCGATGATTTTCTGGCAGGTTTTTATTTTCCCGATTTTTCAAAAATAACCACCATGGCCTTTTGGGAGGCTGTGCTGGGCATTAGTTTAGTGGGCAGCCTTGAAAGTTTGCTGAGTGCGACAGCGGTAGACAAGCTCGATCCGTATAAGCGCTCTTCCGACCTCGATCGTGATTTAACGGCAGTCGGCATCGGTAATCTGGTTGCCGGTTTAGTGGGCGGCTTGCCGATGATTGCTGAAATTGTCCGCAGTTCGGCGAATATCGATAACGGGGCAAAAACAGCCTGGGCCAATTTCTTTCATGGCTTGATATTACTGTTGTTTGTGGTCTTGTTTACCGGATTGATCCAGAGTATCCCGTTAGCTTCTCTGGCCGCATTGCTGGTTTATACCGGTTATCGTTTAGCTTCGCCTGAAACCTTCTACAGGGTAAGGGAAGTCGGTAAAGAACAGTTGTTTATGTTTGTTGTCACGATTATCGGCGTATTGGCGACAGATTTATTGATGGGCGTGATTTTGGGGATTATTGTCAAACTGGCCATTAATTTGGCCAGGGGCGTCTGGCCCAACAACTTGTTCAAAATTCACTTTACTATCCAACAGCAAGATAACGATACGCTG
>DATBQC010000835.1:0-1856 GCA_036561065.1 Methylobacter sp.
CCCCTAACGCCGGAACAATCGATGGCTATGTGGAACAAGTTTGATGGCTTATTGGCTATGGCCAAACGTTCAACATATGAAAATGAACGTAAAAATGCCAGAAGAGGCCTTTGTAGTATAATGATAGAGCATGACTTCGCCCATACCGACATTCCCCGTTGGATTGTAAAAAGACACTTCGGTACGCCGGCACAATGTAAGAAATGCACACAAAATTTCTTTAACCTAAGCGCCGAGGACTGAACACGTACCCGTGTCGAACTTTGGCTGAACTAAAGGCGTACTTCGTTAGAGTTTAACTGAAAGGCGCAGTTATATTTAACGTTTTAAAGAATAATCCGATAGTTTCATCGATATTAAAATATATGTGACATAGAAACTAGGCGTTATGATGCATAATGTAATTATAATTAAAGCTAAATGACGGAACATAATAATAATGCTCAAGTGTATCGCCAAAATAAAACACATTATTTGGCCATAACAGTCTTTTTTCCTTGACGACTGGCCGCGCTACTCCATTTTTAGGCTAAAGACGCGACGCTTGAACCGATCTACCTGTCGAAGGCGAGCCGTCACAATTGGAGATGCCGATGGAAGGTTCATCCAGGTTCCCGGCGTTTGGAGACGCCGAACGTCAAATCGATCAGGAGGACACGCGGCCCGAGATCATCCGCAGAAAACTTCAGCCCACGCCGCCTTCAGATGGTGGGGCGTGGTCTCCCGGGCAAAAACCCGCCGCAAAGCAAGGCGGAACCAAGCGAAAACAACCGTCGAAGCAAACAAATATGGCGGTGAGTGAATCCAAAGGGCAACAAAAAGGTCGAGCAAAAATGGAAACGAATCTTCTACATCGTGTAATGCTTCAAAAGCTCCGCCTGTTTATGGGAACTGACGCCGCAGCGAAAAGTTTTCGCGGGGAAATGTTAGCTCGTAGAGGAACGTCCGCTTATGAAGACATATTCTGTTATAGCGTTGACGACGAAGTTGACAACGAAATAATTCAGGAGCTTAAAGAAAAGATAGGAGCGTTTGCCGACAATATAACGGCAAGAAAAGTAATAGATGACTTTTTTGAATCGATCAGCTCGCCTGAACTGGAGCCGCTTACGGAGGAATTACTAGAAAAGCTTAGAATTGACAAGGCATGGATCGACACAATCACAGACGCGGTTTTCGCAAGGGCGCTCAGTGACGCGATGAGTAACGTAGAAGATAGGCGATACCGGGAGATGGTAAGACGGGGTTGTTAGACTAACGTTTTCCTCGCCCGCTCTCGACCTAACCATGCGGTGCCGAGGTCCACATTTTCACCTGACTGGCGTACTTGTGGACCAACGGCACGGGAGCGTGGTGACGAAACACAGCACCCCTTGCACCCGGCTTGGCCGCCATGGAGATAACCGACGAGATAGCCGACGCCGCCTCAAAGATGTAATATATTGAAATAAAGATTCATATAAATAGATAATATTAGACAATTTCACTAAATAGAAGGATTTTAAATTGCATAAAAGACCTTTGACCGAAATCAATAACGCCGACAAACTGGTTCATCTCAACGAAGTCCTGACGCTACTTCCGATTTCGTCGGCCTCATGGTGGAACGGCGTTAGAGCCGGCAAATACCCGAGAGGGATCAAGCTGGGCCCGAAGACCACTTGCTGGCGTCTGTCGGAAATCACCACCCTCGCCGAACGTGGCATCGGCGACACATCCACACGCTGAAAAACTCGAATTACCGAGTCGGCGTTGGTTACCCAAGGATTTTTATTTGATGGATTAAGAGTAGATGCTTAAAGATACGATGGAGCCGCCGCATGTTGATGCGGCGAATTCCGAAATCATTTCGACAA
>DATBQC010000836.1:0-2793 GCA_036561065.1 Methylobacter sp.
TCTCCTGTTCGATGACCAGAGAGTGATAACGGGTGGCGGTGAATGGGTTGTTCAGGCCTTTGAATACACCTTGATCCTTATGAAAAATAAGCGAGGTTTTGCCGTGCATAATGCTTTTGGCATGGACGATATTGCCGCCGAACGCATAGCCGATGCTTTGATGTCCCAGGCACACGCCCAAGATAGGAGTTTTTCCGGCAAACTTTAAAATGGCTTCAACGGAGATGCCCGCTTCCTTGGGGGTGCAGGGGCCGGGGGAAATCACCAGTTTATCGGGAGCCAGTTTTTCTATGTCTGCTACGGTCACTTGGTCGTTACGCACCACGGTCACATCGGCGCCTAACTCGCCAAAATATTGCACCAGGTTGTAGGTGAACGAGTCGTAGTTATCGACCATGACGACTTTGACGGCGCTCATGATTGCTCTCCTTCCAAACCTGCTTCGGCCATACTCACAGCGCGAAATATTGCGCGGCCTTTATTCATCGTTTCATCCCATTCGTTTCTGGGCACGGAATCGTAAACGATGCCGGCACCGGCTTGTATATGTAACATGTTGTTTTTGATCACGGCGGTTCTGATCGCGATCGCGGTATCGAGGTTGCCCGACCAGGCGATGTAGCCGACTGCGCCCGCATAAACGCCGCGCTTAACGGGTTCGAGTTCATCGATGATTTCCATCGCCCGTATTTTCGGCGCGCCGCTGACGGTACCGGCGGGAAAAGTCGCGGCCAGCACGTCAAAGGCGTTGTCGCCTTGCTGCAACTGTCCGGTGACGTTGGAGACGATGTGCATGACGTGCGAATAGCGTTCGACGATCATTTTATCGGTCAGCTGTACGGTGCCGATTTGGGCAACCCGACCCACGTCATTGCGGCCCAAGTCGATCAGCATTAAATGCTCGGCCAGTTCCTTGGGGTCGGCCAGCAGGTCTTGTTCCAGTTCAATATCCTGTTCCGGCGTTTCGCCGCGACGGCGGGTTCCGGCTATCGGGCGTACCGTGACCATATTGTCTTCCAGTCTGACCAGGATTTCTGGCGATGAGCCGACGATATGGAAGTCGTCCAGGTTCAGGTAAAACATGTAAGGTGAAGGATTCAAGCAACGCAAAGCCCTGTATAAATTAAGCGGCGAAGCGGTATAGGGGATAGACATGCGTTGCGACAGCACCACCTGCATGATGTCGCCGTCGGTGATGTATTCTTTGGCTTTCAATACAGCATCTTCAAATCCCTGTTGGGTAAAGCCGGAGATGAAATCGGATTCCTCGACCTGTTTAGGAGCATGATGGTTTTTCGGCTTGGCTTGCAGTTCGCGCAGTTTGACGGCTAAATCATCGACCCGTGCGACGGCACGGTTATAGGCATCGTTTTCTTCGGGATTGGCGTGAGTCAACAGCAGCATTTTGCCGGACAGGTTATCGAACACCAGCATTTCTTCCGACACCATCAGCAGTATGTCGGGATTGCCCAGCGGATCGGGTTTTCCGGTGCTGCGCAACTTCGGCTCGATATAGCCGATGGTTTCATAGCCGAAATAGCCGACTAGGCCGCCGTTAAAGCGGGGTAGGGTGTCAATGTCGGGAACGTTATAACGCTCCTTAAACTGCTCTATCCAGATCAGCGGATTATCATGCGTGACCGATTCCAGCAGCTCGCCGTTTTGTTCCAGCCGGATTTGATTGCCGGTGATTTTGACGATGGTAAGGCAGGGCAGGCCGATGATCGAATAACGACCCCATTGTTCGCCGCCATGCACCGATTCGAATAAATAGGAATAAGCGCCGTCGGCCAGTTTCAGGTAGGCGCTCAAAGGCGTATCCAAATCGGCCAGTACTTCGCGGCAAACCGGGATGCGGTTGTAGCCCTGCCGGGCATAGTGATTGAATTGTTCAGGAGTCATTTGTTATTCAGCTATATAGAGTTCGGCAAGTGAGGCCGCTTTTAAAATACAGAACTATCATCAGGATGTGTATTGCGCTTTCTAAGCGAATCAAGGTCAAAATTGAGGTTTACCTTACCTTTATAAAATTTTAGCTCTGCAACTTTATTTTTATTAATTAACTCTTGTAACGCCAATGCAATAACTTTAGTTTTTGTTTTAATGTTAATGAATTGCATGGCTTCTTGTGTAGCTCTTCGATTGGATAAAGCGTTGTTTTCATTTTTGTAGCTCTTTTGTTGGCCATTTTTTATAACATTAAAGAATGAACGCGTAGGGTGGATTCGCCGTCAGGCTACTATAGGCTGTCATCGGCGTTGTGCGCTATTGGCGGTTTGCTAGCGCGAAACCGCCCTACGTATTGCTAGCCTTTAAACCGCTTTAGCCAATTCAGCGCGCATTTCATCGATCACTTTTTTGTAATCAGGCTGGCTGAAAATCGCCGAACCTGCGACGAAAGTATCGGCTCCTGCCGCTTTAATGTCGCGGATGTTGTCGGTTTTAACGCCGCCGTCGATTTCCAGACGAATATTCAAACCGCTGTTGTCGATTCTTGTTCTGACTTCACGCAATTTATCCAGCGCTGAAGGGATGAAAGACTGACCGCCAAAGCCGGGGTTAACCGACATCAACAAAATCATATCCAGCTTGTCCATTACATAATCCAGATAATGCAGCGGCGTGCCTGGGTTAAATACCAGTCCAGCCTTACAGCCGTTATCTTTAATCAATTGCAAGGTGCGGTCGATATGCACAGAGGCTTCTGGATGGAAAGTAATAATGCTGGCTCCGGCTTTGGCAAAGTCGGGAATAAGACGGTCGACAGGCTCAACCATCAAATGCACGTCGATT
>DATBQC010000837.1:0-16773 GCA_036561065.1 Methylobacter sp.
CCGCTACTACCGTAAGCCCACGAAGTGCTGGCCATCGCCATTAATACAAAAAACCACAAGCAATTATATTGTTTCATTATCATGCCTCATCGGGTTGTTGGGAGATAGTTTCCGTTGGAAATGTTGATTCAGTCCAACGAGCTGGAGATTGGGTATCAGCGTAACACATGACGCGGTGTGTACCATACTGGATTCCCTCGCAGCGCGTGGGAACGGAGCCGGAACCGTAGTCTTACACCCGTTCGCCGATGAAAATTGGTTTATGTTTTTTAAGGTTGAATTTAACTTCACCTGATAGAGTAGTTTTTAGGGAATTAAAGCAGGGCTTCACAGCCACGGTTTCACGGATCCATTTAATACTTTTCCATAAAGAGAGTAAATACGTATGAAAAGCAAAAAAATCTTATCCTCGGGCGTAGCCGCATTTGTGGCTGCTACGGCACTAGGCACTTCGGCATCGGCGGCTACTACTGTGCAAGTCGGAGCAAGCGGCAAAACTTACGCATCCAGCATGGTGAAATGTGCCGCCGACCCAGCCACAGGCGTGCAGTCGCCGGTAGTAGAAGCGGGTCTATTCAACCCGACGAGCAAGGCGAGCGCCACTGTGTCGCTCAACGGTACTACTGTGGCAAACGTCACAAATGTTAATCCGGCCACCAATGCTTGGCTCGCCGATGGTAAGAACACGGTAGTTGTGGCGCTCAACAAAAGGACGGCTGATAGCTATGTGTTTACCGTACAACCAGGCATGTGCGCCCTTCCAGACACCTCTGGCAATACGTTCAGCGCCGACGGCACACTGGAATACGCCGCTAGTAATAAATCATACGCTACTGTAACACCCGGCTGTGCATTGAATGGAGCTACCGGTCAGGCGCAACCGTATGTAAACCTGTTTGATAATGGTAGTTACATGCTCAATGTTTCCGTCAATGGCGTGCCGCTAACACAGCTAAGCTCAAGTCGCCCACATACTCCCGTCTTTCTGAGCGCCGGTCAGAATGTTATTTCAGCCGCCAACGGCAGCTTATCCATTGACTATTATGTTCGCGACGGTGGCGATGGCACCTGTGTACTGCCGTAGCAGTGAAATGTGCCATATAGGGGGTATGACTTTAAATTCAGCTTGAAAATATATTCCTCCGCAGCAAGTAGGAAACAATGTGTCGCTGCCGCGACGCTTGATTTAATCGGGTAATCGCACCCGATGGCGAGATACTTTTCTTTGCTCCGCCAAAGAAAAGTATCCAAAAGAAAGGCGGCCCGGTTGCCGCTTGATTCCTGCGTTCCTCGCTTTCGACGGGGGTTGACGAAAGGGGCTCCTGCCCCTTCGCCAACGTGCGGCATCCCTGCCGCACCCCTACGGGCCATTTCCGCCGAAAGCTCCGGTACTCGGCGCGGCATACGGGATTGAACGCGTACCACCGTTTCGTTTCCTTCGTTCTCGCACGGTGCTTATTATTTATGTCAGTGCCGTAGGCTGGGTAGAGCAACGCGAAACCCAGATTTAATGCGAACAATGCTGGGTTTCATTGCATTTAACCCAGCCTACGGTACTCAAACGAGAAAGTACATGCCGATGCCAAGCCATGTCAGAAATAGCAGCGACCAAGGAAGCCAGTGCTGTCGATAAACTATTATCGCTTGTATTTCATCATCATCATCTGACTCAATCGATTGCACCTTTTGACTTGATACTTTCTTGAGTTTTCTATTCAAGTCTCTAGCTTTTTCTTTTTGCTGTTTTTTGTATAGATCAATTCCTTTTTGAATGCCTTGAGCAATCAGCTTAGTTTGTTCTTTGGTTTGAGCGGGACGTTGAGTTCCTCTGGCTATTTTCAACGCTTCCTCTTGAGTTTGCTGCGATGGCTTTTGATAACTTTGTTTAGTCATGATTGTATTTTGATAATGAATGCTTCTCTAATTATACCGTGCGAGATTACGGATGCAGATAATCAAATTACCAGCATCCTATAGATAATAAGCCTTTCATGGCTTATTAAATACCGCAAAAGTGACCGTGCGAAGTAATTAATTTGTTCTCGTTCCCACGCGCGCTGCGTGGGAATGCAGTCAAGGCCTGTCCTGAGCTGTGTCGAAGGGCGCGCTGCACCGCGAGTCGCGGAAATACAGACCATGTAAATAGGACGCGCCGAGTACCGGAGCTTTCGGAGAGAATTGGCGTAGGCCGGAATAAGACCATCCAAGCGCGTAGCGCGAGGTGGCGTTTCCGGCGAATTTGGATGGTGTTTGCCGGAAACACCGGTCTTCGCTACCGCTCGAACCGGCTTATTCCGGCCTACGGGACTAGCGGCGAATCCACCCTACAAACCATCCGACTTAGCGTTAAATCCGAAAAGGTACGCGGTGCGTACCATACATGGCTTTATTCACCATGCTTTCTATCCACTTCCTCAATAAGCGAAGACGAGATCTGGATAAGCCATGTAATGCCAGCTAGATAGTCTTGCCAGTTTGAATCAGACATTTCTAAATCTTGCAATATTTTGGGATGCATCAATTTACTTCTCTTATTTATAGCCTTTTCAGCAATACACCATTCTTGCCCACCAAAGTCTGGAGATTGTTCTAGTTCAAATACTTCATAGGCAGATTGGATAGTCAGCTTTATGCGCTCACTCGCAGAACAACCGTTCTCTTTATTTATTGCTTTTAGTCTCTTATTTGATAATACCGTTCCTGCTTCTAATGCCACCTGACAGAACTCCCTGAAACAATAACAATATCCTTCAACTAGAGCTATAGATGTACGAATAAAATTACGCTTCCAAGAATCTGACCCATCATCGCTTCTTAACAACTCCTCCAAATCTTTATCCAGTACTTTTGAAAGAGAAAGAAAATTGATAATAGCGTTTTCAAATTTACTTTGAAGGTTCATCTATGCCTCATTGAGTAGCTAACGTAAAGCTAAGGGGCGTGCCGCTCATGAACGCTGAACGAAGACCCAAAGCTTGATAAATTACAAAACTTCAAAACCGCCAAGAGGCGGCACGTCCCTTTGAGCGCCATGTTGGGACTCATGGGGCCATTACGCATTTGGCGGTTGGCAGTCCTCTGGAAACTGCGTTGCGAAATCGGCAATGATTTTGAGGCCGTCTGCTTCTTGAGAAACTGTTGCAGGACTTGACGGAAAGTGTGTCCTCCAGAGTTTGCGAAGATCTCGAAAGTACGGATCACCTACGCTGACGCCGATCACGTAGCCCCCCGACTTATCTGCTTCGTGGACTACAGGGACGAGTAGACCGACTGCTGGGCCGATGTACCGATTTCTGACGCCGAACCATCTGATGGCTTCAAGTTTACGCGTGAAGTCGAGGAAGAACCGACCATCTGGCACAGTAGCTCCAACCTTCGTCGCTGCAAATCGACTAGGTGGATCATCGAAGGCAATGAGAGTGAGTGGCATGAGAGTCTAGTCCTAACTATTGATTATCAGGCAAATCTGCCTGATAAGTTGATATTACCCAGATATTCGGGCAACCAAGTAAAATGCGATTTTCCTTTATCACCCACACTTACTCTCCCCACAATTCAAACAAGTCATACACCCATCCATCAACACCATCGCCTTGGTGCTGCACTTATTACAAAGTACGGCCTTCTCAGGAAACGACTGTCCCTCCGACTCCCCGTGCGCGGCTTCAAACTCTTTACGTTTTTCATCAAGAAAATTCTTTTGGTGATCGCTCATCGCTTCCGGCTTGATCATACCGATGTGTTTCAAATGCGATTCGATCGCGTGGCCGATTTCGGCGACCAGCGAGGGCATGAATACGCCGCCTTTTTTGAAGTAGCCGCCGCGCGGATCGAATACCGATTTCATTTCTTCAATCAGAAAGCAGGCGTCGCCGCCTTTGCGGAATACCGCCGAGATCAGCCGGGTCAGCGCCAGTACCCACTGGAAATGCTCCATGTTTTTGGAGTTGATGAAAATCTCGTAAGGACGGCGCTCTTCGTGGGGTGTGCCGGGGTTCAGGATCATGTCGTTGATGGTGATGTACAGCGCATGTTCCGACTGCGGGGTTTTGATCTTGTAGGTGGAGCCGAGCAGTACTTCCGGGCGCGCGACGTTTTCGTGCATGCTTTCCACGGAGGGCTGTTCCGGCTCTTGCTTCGCCGGTTCGACATCGTCTTTGGTCAGGACTTTGTAGCTGACGATTTTTTTGGTAATTTTATGTGTCATATCTGTAGCCTCAATCATTGTTGCTGAGCCTTGTGTTGAAGGCAGCGCTTCTTTACTGATGTTTTGTGTCATGTTTTCGCGCGCCATCAAAACTTCCCGTAGTAGCCTTCTTTCAAGGCGTCGAACAGGTTGGCGGCGCTGTGGATTTCGCCGTCGTATTCGACGTCTTCGTTGCCTTTAAATTCCACGACGTGGCCGTCTTCCAACGTGAACTGGTAAGTGGTGTTTTCCAGATCCGATTCCTTAACCAATACGCCCTGAAACACTTCGGGATTAAAGCGGAACGTGGTGCAGCCTTTCAGGCCTTTGTCGTAGGCGTACTCGTAAATGGACTTGAAATCTTCATACGGATAATCGGTCGGCACGTTGGCGGTTTTGGAGATCGACGAGTCGATCCATTTTTGCGCCGCTGCCTGTATATCGACATGCTGTTTCGGGGTCACGTCATCGGCCGCGATAAAATAATCCGGCAGTTGCTGGGCAGGATCTTCGCTGTACGGCATCGCATCGGCATTGACCATTTCGCGGTATGCTAAGAGTTCAAACGAAAATACGTCGATTTTTTCTTTGGACTTTTTACCGGCGCGGATCACGTTGCGCGAATAATGATGCGCAAAGCTCGGCTCGATGCCGTTACTGGCGTTATTGGCCAGCGACAGGGAAATGGTGCCGGTCGGGGCGATTGAGCTGTGATGGGTGAAGCGGGCTCCGGTTTCGATCAGCGCGGCGACCAGTTCTGGGGCTTCCTTAGCCAGTTGCTGCATGTAGCGGCTGTATTTGGTGTGCAGCAGTTTTCCGGGTACTCGGTCGCCGATTTTATGACCGTCCGCGATCATTTCCGGGCGTTTGTGCAGCATTTCGCCGGTGACGGTAAACATTTGGTCCATCATCGGTGCAGGGCCTTTTTCTTTGGCCAGATCAAGGCCTGCTTTCCAGCCTTCCACTGCCAGCACTTTGGTCACTTCTTCGGTAAATTCCAGCGATTGCGCATCGCCGTATTTCATGCCCATCATGGTGACGGTCGAACCCAATCCCAGATAGCCCATGCCGTGGCGACGTTTGCCGAGAATTTCTTCGCGTTGTTGGGGCAGGGGCAAGCCGTTGATTTCGACCACGTTGTCCAGCATGCGGGTGAAAATCTTGATGGTTTTACGGTAGCTGTCCCAGTCGAAATGAGCGTCGTTAGTGAACGGTTTTTTGACGAAGCGGGTCAGGTTGATCGAACCTAAAAGACATGAACCATAAGGCGGCAACGGCTGCTCGCCGCATGGGTTGGTCGCACGGATTTTCTCGCAAAACCAGTTGTTGTTCATCTCGTTGACTTTGTCGATCAGGATAAATCCGGGTTCGGCATAGTCGTAAGTCGAGCTCATGATGATGTCCCACAAACGGCGCGCGGGCATGGTTTTGCTTATTTTGCAGGCAACCAGGCCGTCATCGTTAAGGATATAGCCTTCTATGTAGGGCAGGTCGCGCCAGATGATTTTCTTGGCGTCGGCCAAATCCAGGTTGTCGAGTTTGACTTCTTTTTCGGTGACCGGGAATGACAATGACCAAGGCAGGTCGCTTTTCACCGCTTCGACGAACTCGGACGTAATCAGCAGCGACAGGTTGAACTGGCGCAAGCGTCCGTCTTCGCGCTTTGCGCGGATAAATTCGACGACATCGGGATGGCCGACATCGAACGTCGCCATTTGCGCGCCGCGTCTGCCGCCTGCGGACGACACGGTAAAACACATCTTGTCGTAGATGTCCATGAACGACAGCGGCCCGGAGGTATAAGCGCCGGCGCCGGAGACATAGGCGTTTTTAGGCCGTAGAGTGGAAAATTCATAGCCGATGCCGCAACCGGCTTTTAGCGTCAGTCCGGCTTCATGCACTTTGCCCAGAATATCGTCCATCGAATCGGCGATGGTGCCTGATACGGTGCAGTTGATTGTCGAGGTGGACGGTTTGTGTTCCAGTGCGCCGGCATTGGAGATTATGCGTCCGGCCGGAATAGCGCCCTGACGTAATGCCCACAGAAAGTCTTTGTAGCACTGTTCCTGCTTGGTTTTGCCTTTTTCGACTTCGGCAATTGCTCTGGCAACCCGTTGGTAAGTCTCGTCGATGGTGCTGTCAATCGCCTCGCCATCTTTGGTTTTTAAACGGTATTTGGTGTCCCAAATATCCATTGAAGCATCTTGAAAAGGTATTTCAGTCACGGTGTTGGGAATGACATGTAACTTTGCCGACATTGGGATGTCCCTGTTAGTAGTGGAAATTAAAGACTAGCCGGTTTAGGGCTGGTTATCGATATATAGTGATTGGTTAAAAGAATAACACAATATATAGTGGTTTAGCGAGAAAATAAAAACA
Source organism: Methylobacter sp. (assembly GCA_036561065.1). Taxonomy (GTDB): domain Bacteria; phylum Pseudomonadota; class Gammaproteobacteria; order Methylococcales; family Methylomonadaceae; genus Methylobacter_A. Next base: position 6,566 of record DATBQC010000837.1, read on the forward strand.
ATGCGGTGAAACTCACAGTTGCTCTATTCAATCAGAAGATGACCGTTTTGATGCTGACAGATGGCGTAGTATTTGCCTTGTTCCAGTACCGCAATGATGTTGCATTAACCAAGGGGCAGGGCATTGGGTTGAGAACAATAGTTTTTTTTGATCAGGAGCTATTTAATTGAATACTTTTCTTTGGCAAACGGCACGATGATTGTATTGCTGCCCTCAGCATCGCAACCGCTGCCGCTACCGGCATTATCGGCAGGGTCAGCTCCCTGCCCACTCGGCATGCCCCAGAAGTTATCGGTAGCGATGATCGTGTTCCCCGACGCGTTCTGAATGCCGCAGTTAGTGATGTTATTGAAAGGGAGACTGTTGTTTCCGTAGATGTTGTTCTTACTGATGGTGGCGTTGGCACCTGCTACCTCGACGCTAATTCCAAAAAGTTTATTACCAATCGCAGCGTTTCGTAGGAGTCGAATATCTGTACCCTGAATTCCAAAGCCAGTGACGTTGTTGCCGGCCACGTTGTCGCTTACCAGGTGTCGGGTGCCGACTATGACGAAGCCTTGAGAGCCGTTGCTGCTGGCCACATTATTGCGGACTTCGTTCCCACTTCCGAAAACGGCAATGCCGGCGGCAAGGTTCCCGCTTACAAAGTTATCCCGAAGCAGATTGGCGCTGCCATCGATCACCAGGCCGCCCTGTCCATTGGCAAGAGCGGTGTTGCCGGCCACAGTTATATTTGAGAGGGTGGCGGTGCTAAGCCCGTTGGCCTGTGCGCCGATGATTAAGAAGCCGTGCTTCGGCCGACCGAATACGACGTTACTGGCTGTTATGGATACCACGCTCAGTTTGGCGCTATTCGCGTCCAGTACCGTCATAAGAGCACCGTTGCTTGATACAAGCGTCACCGGTTTGTCTACATTTATCATGCTGTAGTTTTGAGCGAATTCTTCGCCGGTCTCGCCAAACGTACCATTCCTGTTCAAGTCGCCATAGCGTCCCGGCCCGACTTCGATGGTATCGCCGGCTTTGGCGTTAGCGATGCCTTGACTAATCGAGCGGCAAGGGTTAGCTCGATTGCCGCAGGTACTGCTGTCTATGCCATTGTTGGCAACATGTAGAATATCTGCCCCTTGTTGCTGGATTAACCAGATGAAAATTACACAGGCGAATGCAAAGACAAGAATCGCTGCAACCTTTAAAGTTCTTGCGGGTCTGTTCATGATCATTTCCTCCGCCAAAAGAATGGGGCAAACTCTGATTTATCCTTACAGCATAGATTGAGTTAACGGTAAAGCTGTTAACCCAATCGTTCTTGGAACATTTCTTCAGTTATCGTGTAACGGCGGTTATTTATTCGCCCGATGCTCAATTATATCGTCAACCACGGCGGGATCGGCCAGCGTTGAGGTGTCGCCCAGGCTGCCGATCTCATTGGAAGCCACTTTACGCAAAATACGGCGCATGATTTTACCTGAGCGGGTTTTGGGTAGCCCCGGCGCCCACTGAATAATATCCGGGTGGGCAATCGGGCCGATTTCTTTTTTGACCAGATCGATCAGTTCCTGGCGCAGTTCCTCTGAAGGCTCGATGCCGACATTCAAGGTCACGTAGGCGTAGATGCCTTGCCCTTTGATGTCATGTGGATAGCCGACCACTGCCGCTTCCGCGACATGTTCGTGCAACACCAGCGCGCTTTCGATTTCCGCCGTGCCCATGCGGTGACCGGAGACATTGATCACGTCGTCAACCCGCCCGGTAATCCAGAAATAGCCGTCCTGATCGCGGCGCGCGCCGTCGCCGGTAAAATAATAACCGGGGTAGTTTTTAAAATAAGTGTCGATAAACCGCTGATGATCGCCGAAAACGGAACGGGCTTGTCCCGGCCAGGAGCGGCTGATGACTAAAATGCCTTCGGCTACGCCCTCCATAAGTTGGCCGGAGTTGTCCATGATTTCGGGCTTGATGCCGAAGAAGGGCAGAGTGGCTGAACCCGGTTTTAAGGTTATCGCGCCGGGCAACGGGGTGATTAATATGCCGCCGGTTTCGGTTTGCCACCAGGTATCGACGACCGGGCAGCGAGCGTCGCCGACCGTATGGTAGTACCATTCCCAGGCTTCCGGATTGATCGGTTCGCCGACGCTGCCGAGTATTCTTAGGCTGCGGCGCGAGCTGCGTTCGACAAATTCATCGCCCTGCGCCATCAATGCGCGGATTGCGGTCGGCGCGGTGTAGAAGATATTGACCTGATGCTTGTCGATCACCTGCCAGAAGCGGCTGGCGTCGGGGTAAGTCGGTACGCCTTCGAACATCAAGGTGGTGGCGCCGTTGCATAACGGGCCGTAGATCATGTAGGAATGACCGGTGACCCAGCCTATATCGGCGGTACACCAGTAAATATCGCCGTCGTGGTAATCGAACACGTATTTGTGGGTCATCGCCGTGTACAACAAATAGCCGCCGGTGCTGTGCAAAACCCCTTTGGGTTTGCCGGTGGAGCCTGAGGTGTACAGGATAAATAACGGGTCTTCGGCATCCATTTCCTCTGCCGGGCAGTCGGCAGACGCGGTTGCCATCGCCTCGTGATACCAAATATCGCGCTGTTCGTGCCAGTCGACAGCGTTGCCGGTATTTTTTATGACGATGACTTTTTCAAGGCAGGGGCACTCGGCTGCGGCTGTATCGGCATTGACCTTGATGGGTACGATTTTGCCGCCACGGTGGCCTTCATCGGCACAGACCAAGAACCGGCAATCGGCATCCAGAATCCGGTCTTTTAGCGCCTCGGCGGAAAAGCCTCCGAACACGATCGAATGCACTGCGCCGATGCGAGTGCAGGCCAGCATCACCGCTGCCGCCTCGCTAATCATCGGCAGGTAGATGCAAACGCGGTCGCCTTTTTTGATGCCTTGCGTTTTTAACACATTGGCGAACTTGCAGACTTTCTCGTGCAATTGCCGGTAAGTGATTTTTTTGTCCTGCGCCGGGTTGTCGCCTTCCCAGATTATGGCGACTTGATCAGCACGTGCGGCAAGATGGCGATCCAGGCAATTGACGCTGACGTTGAGCTTTCCGCCTTCGAACCAGCGGATATGGCCGGTCAAAAAATCGCAGTCCATGACTTTATTCCAAGGCTGACTCCAGTCCAGAAACTGTTCGGCCTGTTCTGCCCAGAAAGCTTCCGGTTCGGTTATGGAACGCTGATACAGGGCTTTGTAGGTTTCAGCGGTGATATGCGCTTTGGCCGCTATTTCCGGCTTTATGTCATAAATTTTAATGTCTGACATGGGTTAGTCCTTGGGTTCGGTTGAAAGTTTATTATCCTGCGTGGAATGGAAATTATCGCAAATTTTAAAGTTGATGCAGTATACACAAAAACCATTTTTCTAAACGTTGACAAGCGATTTGCATGGCTATACATTAACGAAACCATTAAAAAATTAATTAAAGGCGGTTATTATGGCAATCTCCAGTGAAGATATTATCCCTTTCGGTCAAGTCAGAGCACGGTTTACCGAACTCGCTGAAAATGTTTGTGCCGGTGCGGAAAAAATTATCACCCGTAATGGCGAAAGCTACGTTGCTCTGGTTGCAGCAAAAAAACTGGATTATTATCACAGGCTTGAACAGGAGCATATTCATTTGTTGCTGATGCAGGAAGTAGAGCAAGGTTTAAATGATCGTGATGCAAATCGATTGCTTGATGTATCTGCCCTCCAAGAAAAATATGGCCGGTGACGATGTCGGCGCAGCGCAAGATAAGGGTAACTGCGAATTTTGAACGTAACCTTGATGAAATCGAATGTTTTTTTAAAAAAATCGAGCAACCACGGCAATTCGAAGTGTTGCTGGATCAGCTTTTTGATACCATCATTCCTAATCTGCAACACTTTCCCTTGCTAGGCAAAGACTTTCTTGCAGAACCACAGGGCTCTGTCGAAAGCACTATGCTGTTACAGAAAATTAAATCCAGAATTCCGGAAGATGCCAGTATCCGGCAGTACCTGAGCAAAGACTACCTTGTGCTGTACTGGCTGGATAGCCAGGAAATAGTGCTGCTTAGTATAAAACATCACAGGCAGCTTAGTTTTAATATTCAGTAACAACTTACATCCATACCTTAACATTGACCCAAGAGGGAGTTTATGAACAATCGATTACTATGTGCCGCATTATTGTGGTTACCGGTTTTTGCAAGTAGCGCCGCGCCTACTAAAGTGTCGGAGCATGTGCTGGGGAACGGGTTGAAAGTGCTGGTTAAGGAGGATCACCGGTCTCCGATCGCGGTGTCCCAAGTCTGGTATAAGGTCGGTTCAAGTTATGAGCCGGGCGGCATTACCGGTATTTCGCACATGCTTGAACACATGATGTTTAAAGGTACCGACAAGCATGCCCCCGGCGAGTTTTCCCGTATCATCGCCGAAAACGGCGGCGAGGAAAATGCCTTTACCGGGGAGGATTACACTGCCTATTTTCAAACCATGGAAGCATCAAGACTGGCGGTCAGTTTTGAACTGGAAGCCGACAGGATGCGCAATCTGCATCTGCTGGCCGACGAGCTGAAAAAAGAGTTACAGGTAGTGACCGAAGAGCGAAGGATGCGTACGGACGATAATCCGCAGGCGAAAATGCAGGAGCATTTTAATGCAATGGCTTATACCAACAGCCCTTATAGAAATCCTGTGATCGGCTGGCCTTCGGACATTGAAAACTACAAGGTTGAAGACCTTCAGGCTTGGTATCAGCGTTGGTATGCGCCCAATAATGCGACGCTGGTCGTGGTCGGCGACGTGCAGCCCAAAGCCGTATTCGCGCTGGCGGAAAAATACTTTGCGCCGCTTAAGCCCAGCGAACTTAAACCGTTAAAGCCGCAGGCCGAAGTTGAGCAGGTGGGTGTTAGGAAGATGACCGTTAAATTACCGGCAAAACTTCCTTATCTGGTCATGGGCTATAAGGTGCCGGTATTGAAGACGGCGCAAAATGAATGGGAGGCGTATGCGCTGGAAGTTTTGGCTGGTGTGCTGGACGGAGGCAGCAGCGCCAGGTTGGAGTCGGGCTTGGTGCGCGGCAAGCAAATCGCCGTTTCTGTTGGAGCCAGTTATAGCCTGACTTCAAGATTGCCGACATTATTTACGCTGGAAGCGACCCCCGCTGAAGGAAAAACCGTCTGGAACCTGGAAAGCGCATTAAAGGACGAGATCACCAAGCTACAAATCAATCTGGTTGATAACGAAGAGTTACAGCGCATTAAGGCGCAGGTTCTAGCCAAGGCCGTTTACGAGCGCGATTCCGGTTTTTATCAGGCCATGCAGTTAGGTATGTTGGAAACTGTCGGCTTGAGCTGGAAAGTCGTCGATGAATATGTCGAGAAGGTCAATCAGGTTACTGCCGAACAGGTGCGTGAGGTGGCTCGCAAATATCTGCTTGAAGACAAGTTGAGTGTCGCATATCTGGAACCCTTGCCGATTACCGGCAATATTACCGAGACTAAGATTGAAAAAGGAGTTAGATAATGCGTATTCGTCTATTAAGTTTTATACCCAAAGGGCATAAGTTTCGTTTGAGCAGACAAGCTGCTCAACTCAGCTTTATGTTGCTGGCTAGCTTTTTTTGCAATCCGGCGCAGGCTGCGGCAAAAATCGAACACTGGCAAACGGCGCAGGGCAGCCGGGTTTATTACGTGCATACCGAAGGCTTGCCGATGGTGGATATCCAGGTGGCTTTCGATGCGGGAAGTGCGCGCGACGGCCACCAGTTCGGTTTGTCTGCATTGACGTCCGGGATGCTGGATACCGGGGCAGGGCAGTGGAATGCCGATGAAATTGCCCAACGCTTTGAAAGTGTCGGCGCGCAATTCGGATCCAATATTTCTATCGATATGGCTTCCGTTTCGCTACGCACCTTAACGGACAAACCTTTATTCGACAAAGCGTTGGAGACCATGCAAGCCATTTTGACCAACCCGAGTTTTAATGAGGCCGATTTCCAACGGGAAAAAAACCGGACCTTGGCCGGATTAAAACAGCAGGAAGAATCGCCTGCTGAGCTGGCCAGCATTGCTTACTATAAGGCCCTATACGGAGATCATCCTTACGGGCATCCTGCTTCCGGCGAGATCGTCACGGTGTCCGGTTTTGAGGTGGCGGATCTGCGCAGTTTCTATCAGAAATATTATGTCGCCGCCAATGCGATGGTGGTGATTGTGGGCGATTTGTCCAGGCAACAGGCGGAACAAACTGCCGAGACCTTGGTCTCCGGTTTGCCTGTAGGCCAAAAGCCGGAAACCTTGCCGGAAGTGGTCATGCCGGTGAAAGCGGGCAAGCAGCATATCGACTTCCCTTCAACACAAACCCATGTTCTGGTCGGGATGCCCGGTACCTACCGTAAAGACCCCGATTACTTTGCTTTGTACGTCGGTAACCATATTCTGGGCGGTAGCGGACTGGTATCTAAATTGTTTGACGAAGTTAGGGAAAAACGCGGGCTGGCGTACAGCGCGAGCAGCTCGTTTGCGCCGATGTTCAGGAAAGGGCCGTTTACGGTCAGCTTACAAACTCGCAACGATCAAACCGGGCAGGCGCTGGACGTGCTGAATAAAACCCTGGCCGATTTCATTGCCCAAGGACCAACAGAAACCGAGTTGATTGCGGCTAAGAAAAATATTACCGGCGGTTTTGCGATGCGCTTCGACACCAATAAAAAACTGGCCAGTTATGTGTCCATGATTGGCTTTTATGAAATGCCGCTGGACTATCTGGATACGTTCCAGCAAAACGTCGAGAAGGTGACGGCGGCATCGATAAAAGACGCTTTTAAGCGTCGAGTCGACCCACAGTTAATGCAAACCATCACCCTAGGCGGGGGCGACAACAAGAGTGAAAAATAAGCTCAGAATTATCGGCGGGGACTGGCGCAGTCGGCAATTAAGTTTTGTCGATGCGCCGGGGTTAAGGCCTACGCCTGCCAGAGTCAGGGAAACGGTGTTCAACTGGTTACAGTATGAAATTGTCGGCAAACAGTGTCTGGATTTGTATGCGGGCAGTGGCGCATTGGGTTTTGAAGCCGCTTCCAGGGGCGCTAGGTCGGTTGTTCAGGTGGAAAGCAACGTCCAAGCCTGTCGCTGCTTAAAAGACAATGCTACGTTGCTTTCAGCCGGGCAGATAACAATCGTGCAAAGCGATGTGTTGCGCTATTTGGAAGGGGAGGCGCAAGCTTTTGATGTGGTGTTTCTCGATCCGCCATTCGGGCAGAATCTGGTTGTTCGAACGTGTCAATTGCTGGAAGCTTACGGCTGGCTGGCTAAACATGCCAAGATTTATGTTGAAACTGAACGGCATTACGATTTTTTAGGCATGCCCGAAAACTGGCGACAGCTCAAGAGCAAAAGCGCGGGTGAAGTCGGCTATCATTTGTTTGAGAGGGCTGGGCGTTAGTTTGGCTCGTGACTTCTCGACAGTTAGAAAATAGAACGCGGATGGCATGAGCTATCCGCGATTTTCTCCAACATATCCAAGATTCATTTCCAGATACTGACAATATTGGTGAAGTCATCCGTCCAAGGCTTCATGTCGAAGTATAAGGGCATTTTTTGCCAATTGCCGAGACGGCTTAGGCGTAGCGGTTCCAGTGTTTCGGCCTGTTTTGCCATGACTACCCAATCGGTCGCAACAACCAGCGGGATGTCCTGTTGCGGTTTGAATTCCTGAATCAACGACGCCAAATGCAGGGCTTCCGCATTAATCGATAATACTTTTTTCAGCGACAAATGGCGGTTGGTCATATGGAACGCCAGTATGCCGCCCGGTTTGAGCTTTTTGAAATAAAGCTCCAGTGCTTCCTTGGTCAGCAGGTGGGTCGGCACCGAGTCGGAACTGAATGCATCCATGACCAACAAATCAAAGTGCTGGTCCGGTTCTTTTTCCAGCGACAAGCGGGCGTCGCCGACGCGCATCTCGGCATTGTGCGCGCATTGGCTCAGGTAAGTGAAATAGGCGGGGTTGCTGGCGATGTCTACCACCAGCGGATCGATTTCGTACAGCGTCCAGTGTTGCTGATCTTTGGCATAACAGGCTAACGCTCCCGCGCCCAGCCCGACTACGCCGATATTCCAGGTTTGATCGTTATTATCGTATTCCTTAAACAGCTGACCCATAGGTCCTGGACGGCTGTAATAGGTCAACGGTATCTGGCTTAAGTTTGCAGCCAGACGCTGCGCTCCGTGTTTGGTCGTGCCGTGAAACAGTTCATGATAGCTTTCCGGCTTGCCTTGTTCATCGATCAACACGGCTTCACGTACGGCCAGCACGCCAAAAAAAGTCCGTTCCTGGTAAAGCGTATGCGATGACAATCCATGCAGGCCGAGCGCAAGGAATATGATGGCGCCGGTCATTAACGCGAAGCCGACCGGGCGCGCTCTGAGCAGGTAGGTCAATAAGGTTAAGCCTATTAAGCTGATGACGATGGCGTCGAAATACTGGAGCAAATCAGCGACGGTGGCATGAACAATAATCCCGGCAATAACCAGCAGGGCAGGGGTTATGATCTGCAACAGCAACCCGGTATTCAGTGACAGTTTTAAACCTGGACGCAGCAGCAGGGCCGCAACAATCATGATCGGGTATTCATACACGGCATTGAACACGAACGGTGCAACAAAGGTGTTGAACATGCCGCCTAACATGCCCGCAAACGACATGATCAGGTAGAAGGTGGTTAGATGCCGGGTATGTGGCCTTAGTTTTGCCAGTTCGCCGTGGCACACCATGACAGCAAAGAAAAAAGCGATCAGGTGCAAAATCAGGTAAGCCCAATAGGGCAAATCGGCCGGGTTAATGAACGCGTAAGCGATAAACGGCAACAGGAAGATCGGTTGCAGCTTCACCATCAGCGGATGAATTTTGTCGTTCCATTTGGAAAAAACGATTACGAAAGACAGTAAATACAGCGTTAACGGGATGATCCACAACAGCGGCACCGAGGCAATGTCGGTGCTGATGAAGTTGGTCAGGCCCAGCAACAGGCTGGACGGCACGAAGGCCAGCGCTAGCCAGTGCAATTTTGTGGCTAGACTGAGATGGTTTTCTTCGCTAACGGCATCGACGTCTTCTTGCTGTTCGGTTGCTTGCCTACTTTTCCATAGCACAAAAGCGCAGCCGGCAATCAGCAGGCAAAGCAGTACGTAGCCGACACTCCAGTAACTCTTTTGATTAGCCAGTCCGATGTTGGGTTCAAGCAGGAACGGGTAGCTCAGCAGCGCAATCAGGCTGCCGGTATTGCTGGCCGCATAGAGGTAATAGGGATCATGGCTGGTATGATGGCCGACATGGGCGAACCATTTTTGAATCAGCGGCGCGGTCGTGGATACCACGAAAAAAGGTAGGCCGATAGCAAGAAATAAAGTCCAGAGCAGCCAGAAGGTTGGGTTGCTGTCTGTCGGCGGGACGGTATTTTCAGGTAAGGCTAATGGCAGCGCCAAGAAGCTGATCAGTATCAGCGCCGTATGGATCAGAATTTGGCGGTGTTGGCTGTAGCGTGTAGACAGATAGTGCGCATACAGATAACCCAGAAACAAAATGCTTTGGTAAAACACCATGCAGGTGTTCCAGACTGCCGGGGAGCCGCCGAGTAAAGGTAATAAAATTTTCCCGAACAAAGGTTGCAGCACAAACATCAGCGACGCACTGGTAAACAAGGTCGCGGCAAACAGGAAAATCAGGGATAAATTGCGGTCGGTAGTGGCTTCTGGATGGTGGCTCATTATTTTTATAGGTAGCCTTGGTGGCTTTTAATTTTTAATGCGCTAATGATAAAGCATTTGGTGCTGCATGGGGCAGTTGAAAATAGCGCAGATATAAAATTAAGGATGAGATCATCCCCGAGTTAAGTGTTTTTTATTCAGCACGAAGACACGAAGTTTAAATATTTCTTCGTGTTTTCGTGGTGAAATCAAGGGTTTGGGGCTGGTAGATTCGCTCTATAACGAGCCAAAATAAGCCGCTAAGGCTTTAAAGTCGGCTTCGGGCAGGTTAGCGATAACGGCTTGCATCGGCCCGCTTTTACGTGAACCTTCCTTGAAGGCTTTTAACTGTTGCGCAATGTATTCGGGATGTTGTCCGGCAAGCCTTGGGAATTGGCCGTTGCCTTGAGCTGTGGAGCCATGGCAGCCTAAGCACATACCTGCTTTGGCTTCGCCTGTTTTTGCCAATGCAGGGTCG
>DATBQC010000838.1:0-4994 GCA_036561065.1 Methylobacter sp.
TAATGCGCTCTATGGTGTAAAACGGCTTCCAATAGTTGAGTTGTCGACCGCGGGAACTTCCCTCGCAGCTCCGATTCCCACAGAACGTAGCGCGCGGATTTCCCGCACTACGCTCTTCGGTCATTGATTCACAACACAGCAATCGCCTGCAACCTCGGTAAGGAAGTACAAGTTTCGGTGGCTGCAACAGATATTGTGCTTTAATCTTCTGGAACACTTCCCATGTCACTCGGCCTCTGTTGCGGCTATTTAGCATTTTCCGCCAATAGCGTTCAACAAGTCGGTGAACCCTTTGCAATGCCCGAAAGTTTCCAGCAATACCATGGTAGGCATAGTGGCCTCGCAATACGCGATTAAGATTGAACACTTGTCTTTTACCGATAAGTGCCTCATGCGTTTCATTAAGTGGCAGAGGTTGGTTAGACTACGCTTAAGCCAATATTTCTCGGTGCAAAAACCAACCATTTTTGGTTGCGTGTACAGTAGATAGTAAAGCCCAGAAAATATAACGTCTCTGGGCCATTTCTACCTCGCTTACTCGCATGCCGTTCAGCAAATCGACCAAATTCAACTAACTTGGTCTTATTCGGCTCCAGATCAAGCCCAAACTTTGTCAAGCGTCTGCGTAGTGCATTCTGCACTCGTATGGCATCCGACCGATATTGGAAGCAGATAACAAAGTCGTCGATATATCTCACCAAATAGGCTTCACTTTCAAGGTGCGTTTTGACCACTTTTGCAAACCATAAATCTAACACATCGTACAGGTAAAGATTTCTCAGCAGTACCCTGAACGATCCACCCTACGGCATCCCTTCGGGATTGGGTGTATTTCACCGTCTTCCATAATCCCCGCTTTTAACCATAGACGAATTAGGCTAATGATGCGCGGATCTCCGACTTGATGTTCGACAAAACGGAGTAGCCATCCATGATCTAAACTCCCAAAGAAGTTCTTTATATCCGCTTCCAGCACCCAACCTTGCGACCTGCAATGATCTCATTCAGCGTCGCCAACGCTTGATGCGCACTACGGTGCGGTCGTCCACCAAAAGAGCAAGGCAAGAAGTCTTATTCGTAGATGGATGATAATACCTCAGATACGCTACGCTGTAAGGCGCGGTCGGTAACCCAGGGCACACCCAACGGGCGCTTCTCTTGTTTGTCGGGCTTTGGGATATAAACACGCCGTATCGGCGGTGCTTAGCAGCCTTTGCTGTGGACGGATTGCAGCATACTGTCAACCCATCCGTTAAAGTCCTGTTTGACTTCCAGTACCGTTTGACCATCACACCCGGGTGCCGATTTAATAGGAATCCGATTAAGATTCCCCCATACTCTTTCCCGCGTTATATGATGAGTCAACGACGTAAACTGGAATTTTGTCTCACTCCGAGTTTTCGCTGCTATTCGTTTGAGTCCTGTTTTCATGACTGGATAATCTTCTCTTTGCATAGAAGTCTGTAACCTCTCTTTGTATAGAGCTCATGTTGCCCATAAACGATTCAATAACTGTTGGCCGCTTCCCCATGTAACCGGCTCTCCCGATTCCAGAGTACTATCAGCCAATCTGACTTCCATCAGCCCTTCGGATCCTCCTCGCATTATTAGCTTGTCAGATCCAACAAGCTCTGCTTGAGACTGATGGATCTCCCTTGTTCACATGAGACCCTTTGACAGCATGCCGACGGTACGAACCCCGGAAGCACTCCAGCATGCTCGCCATACCGCATGCTGGAATTCCGCCTTCCCCAAATAGAGAGATAGAGTCGACTACTTCAACCACGTTCGATTTCGGGGCTAGCTTTCCGCTCACTTTCGTTTCAGCCTACTGTCTCCCTGTCTACGCTTCGCAGTGGCCGTTACCGGACACCACGCAAGACTCGTTTCATGGCTGCTGGCTAGGCTTTACCACGGTGGTCATCTCAGACCACCGAATTTCATGCGCTTGCAAGGCGCAATCCTCATCGAACCGAACAGACAGATTTCCCGCATCCAGCTCTCGGACAAAACGTCACACCTTTACCCACGGTCATATCCCAAACGAGTCAGACGTAAAAGACCCAAAGTCTCACGAAGGTAGATATCCTCCGCCTGCACGTCGCCTAACCTTATACTTGTTGCGCAACCACCGACGCAACCGCGCCGCTGTGTAATTGTCGAGCGCATGATACGTGCGGTTGACCGTCCCTACGTGAAAGTAATTCGCCCAACCGCAGCATGAGGTTCAACTGGTACAACAGCACCGCGGTCTCTTGCCATGACATCGAGCAGACGGTGAGTTTATGAATCTTTTCGACCATACGCCGAATGCTTTTCTTCGACGGCCGGTAGCTGATATAGGCCTTGCCGGGGTCTTTACAAACAAAGACGTCAGCATCTAGTTAAGTATCCGTGAAATCAGGGCAAAATCAGTCTGCAATTGACCTAAACTGTTGTTCAGATGAGTGGGGCCAATACAGGCTTCAACCTCAGCTACAATATCTGCTGCAAATCTAGCGTAAATAATTTTCTGGCTGTTCAGGAAATAACATATGACTTAAAAGCAGCTGCCATAATCCAGTAACAACTCATCACACCCAAAAAATATTCTCGGGTAGTCTATGCGTATCAATAACTTCACACCGTATTCGAAATACACACTGATCGTCAGCAATCGAGCACACGCAGCCCAAACACTTAGATTAGTATTGGCTGAACATCGCCAAACAGCTGTTGTCCACCAGACAATGGGCAGTAATAACATTAAGTGCACATCATCCCAACTGGATACAGTAAACATTCCGGCTTTTACTAGCGTATCAGCTGTATATAAACAAACGTTTAAAATTAGAAAAAAAGGCCAAAACACCCATCTAAGTGCCGCGCCACCATTCCATCCAGCCAACAGATAGTTATCATAGGAATGTTTCTGCGAGTTTCCGTTGAAAAACAGCGAATTTATAAACAGTGCAACAAACAAAGCCATGGAAATAATCAGCAAATCTAACGGACTTGCTAAACCAATATGGGTGAAAAATAAGGGTAATGAATAAATGAACACTTTGACTATGCTCTCAGATGTTTTGTAAAACAAGCAAGCGATTGTTGGCTGGCATGGCAATATCATTCAGTAAGCTAAAGCCTCTGGATGTCGCTAATAACATTATGTCTTCGAAGTCTTTAATACCACTTGATGTATTTTGGCTTTTAAGCCATTGATCAAATCGGGCATTACTGTCACTAGAATAAGCGCCGTTATAGTTAAACGGGCCATAAATACAGACCAGCGCTTTGGGATTCAGGTAAACAGTTAGGCGATCAAAGAATATCTGCACTTCATCCCAACTCATGATGTGCAGGGTATTCGCGGTAAATAAGGTATCAATTGATTCGCATGGCCACACAGTATCGGTGACATCCAGAGTTAATGCCGGTTTCAGGTTGGCTAATTGCGCTTCTTCTCGCCACAAACAGATGCCAGGAATATTTTCAAGTCTATCGGTAGGTTGCCATGCAACATGCGGGAGGTGTCTTGCAAAATAACAGGCATGTTGCCCCGTGCCGCTGCCAATTTCCCAAACGGTGGTTGGCTGAGACAATACTGTTTGAATTTCCTGTAAAATGGGATCTTTGTTATTTTCACAGGCCTGAGAAAAAGGTTTATGGGGCATTGTTTTTGATGGATTGATGATATTCTGCTGTTTTTAACTGTACTGTGTTTGGGAATGGAAGTAAAACAAATCAATAGCATGGCTCAAGTTGATTGTGCGGACTGGAATCACCTTGCCGGTGATGCATACCCTTTTCTGCGTCATGAATTTTTATTGGCGCTGGAACAAAGTGGTTCGATCTGTGAGCAAACAGGTTGGTTGCCCGCCCATTTATTGGTTATGGATGAAGATAAACTGGTTGCTTTTATGCCACTCTATCTTAAGCAGCATCCTTACGGTGAATATGTGTTTGATCATCAATGGGCCCAGGCTTATCAGCAGCAGGGCATTAATTATTATCCGAAATGGTTGACCGCCATCCCGCTTACGCCTTGCCAGGGAAACCGTATTGTTATTCAAGCGGAAGGGATAGATCGGCTGGAAGTTACGCAATTATTGCTGGCTTTTATAAAACAGCTTTCAGAACAACTTGGCATTTCTTCATGGCATTGTTTGTTTCCTGATCAGGAAGAGGTAGAACTGTTACGGTCACTGGGCTTAGGTATTCGCGAGGGCGTGCAGTTTCACTGGTTTAACCAGGGTTATTGTGATTTCAATGATTTTTTGGTCACCTTGAACACCAGTAAACGCAAAATGCTCAAGCGTGAACGCCGCAGGGTCAGCGAACAGGGCGTGCGGTTGTTGCGTATCGCAGGGCAAGATGTCAGCGAGCTGCAATGGCAAACCTTTTTTCAGTTTTACACGCTGACCTATTTAAAAAAAGGGTCGCAGCCTTATCTGAATCTGGCGTTTTTTCAACAAATAGCTGCAACCATGGGTGAGCAATTACTACTGGTCCTGGCGATTAAAGGCGACAATACTATTGCTGCTGCATTAAGTTTTGTAGGCAGCGATACCTTGTATGGCCGCTATTGGGGCTGTTATGCAGAATATAATAGCCTGCATTTTGAAGCTTGTTATTATCAGGGTCTGGACTATTGTATAGAACAGGGCTTAAAGCGATTTGATTCAGGCGCTCAAGGAGAACATAAGATTTCTCGTGGTTTTGAACCCATCACTACTTATTCTGCACACTGGATCAAAGATACTCGGTTTGCAAAAGCGATCGAACATTTTTTAGCTAGAGAGCAAAAAGCCGTGCAGCATTATAAGCAGGATGCAGCTGCTTATCTGCCATTTAAGCAGTAAATGTTGGCGCCGATCGAAAATTGACCACCCGTACCGATTGAAATTTGATTAGAAGAACGGACTTAAATATCAATAAAATTAATAATATGAACCTAAATTCCACTGGTCAGATGAGTTTCGACATAATTAACTCTAATTAGTCAAATTTCAATC
>DATBQC010000839.1:0-7977 GCA_036561065.1 Methylobacter sp.
AGATTAGCAGCCGCTATCGAAGCCATTATCGACATAGGGGAGGATGTAAATCTAAAACATTTCGTGTATCCTTTTTGACTAGTACGCCACAAAGGTCACGTAGTTATTGATCGTTACCTGAATGACGAAGAGCCGAAAGTAGATGACGATAAAATTCTTATTGTCGCTGTTATTCACGGCAAGAGATTGATTGAAAATATCTCAGACCGTTTAGAATCATAAAACTGCAATATCATCGTGAAAAAACTTACCTCACACTATCTGGTCGGCATCGACCTAGGCACTACGCATACCGTTGTCGCTTACACCAAAGCCGATAATACCCATCAGGAAATACAAATCTTCCAAATCGAGCAGCTGATTGCTCCCGGCCAGGTTGCCGCAAGGCCGTTGTTGCCGTCGGTGCGTTATCATCCTGCAATTGGCGAATTGTCTGACGATGATCTTTCGTTCCCAAGCGGAGCGCCGCCAGCGGGTGAAACTGCCGTCATCGGCGAGGCTGCAAGGCTGCTGGGTGCCAAATCCAAGGGCCGATTCGTCACCAGCGCCAAAAGCTGGCTGTCGCATCCGTCGGTTGACCATACTGCCGACATTCTGCCGTGGGGCAGCTGCGATGACGTTGCTAAGGTTTCGCCTATTATTGCCAGCGCCAGTTACCTGTCGCACATTCGTACGGTCTGGGGGCATCAATTTCCCGATGCGCCGCTGGAAAAACAGGATATTGTGATTACCGTTCCCGCCTCGTTCGATGAGGCGGCCAGATCGCTGACATTGGAGGCGGCGCGATTTGCTGGTTTGCCCAACGTCAGGCTATTGGAAGAACCGCAGGCGGTTTGTTACGACTGGTTAAGACGCCACACCGGCACGATTAAACAGGCGCTGGCCAATGTGCATCTGCTGTTGGTTTGCGATGTCGGCGGCGGCACCACCGATTTGACGCTGATCAAGGTAGAACAGGGAGGGGCGGAACCTAAATTGACCCGTATTGGCGTCGGCGATCATTTAATGCTGGGCGGCGACAATATCGATCTGGCCTTGGCGCATCTTGTCGAAAGTCGCTTGGGTACTGCGGAGAAACGTTTGTCGGCGGCGGATTTGTCGCAACTGATCGAACAATGCCGGATTGCCAAAGAGCGATTGTTGGCGGACGATGCACCTGAGCAAGTTAACGTCACCCTGCTGGGCGGCGGCTCCAAACTGATCGGCGGCTCCCGTTCTGTTGCGCTGAGCAAGGCTGAAGTCAGGAGCATTGCGCTGGACGGCTTCTTCCCGTTGTCAGGCCTTGATGACTTGCCTGATAGGAAACGTAGCGGCATGGTCGAGTTCGGATTGCCGTATGCGGCGGAACCGGCGGTCAGCAAGCATATCGCAGCGTTTTTAAAGTTGCACAGTGCCGCATCCAGCGAGGCCTTTGCCGCGCTTGTAGGGGCGACCGGCCGGTCGCCCTTATCGGCATACACTCCATCCATGGCATGTGTACCGGATGCATTGCTTCTTAACGGCGGCGTGTTCCGCAGTCAGGCGATTACCCAACGTATTGTCGATTTAATCCAATCTTGGCGATCCGCTCCTCCAGTATTGCTGGAAAACCAGCATCCCGAACTATCCGTCGCTTTCGGGGCAGTCAGTTATGCGATTGCAAGGCGGGACAAGAAGCTTAAGATCGGCGGCGGTTCGGCACGCAGTTATTTCCTGTTGGTCGATACCGACGATTCCACCAAACAGCAAGACCCTTCGACTCTACTCAGGACAGGCATCTGTATCTTGCCCAAAGGTAGTGAAGAGGGTGATGAAGTGATCCTGAAAGACCGGCGTTTTGCGTTGCGCTTAGGGATGCCGGTGCGTTTTCATCTGGCATCATTGTCAGGGGATGGCGAATTCAAGCCGGGCGATGTGACCGAAATTACCGACTTGTTTCATTCCCTGCCGCCTCTGGCTGTGGCGTTTGAAGGCGATGACAGCAAGCCGAACGCCGAGGTCATCGTCGAGTTAGCCGTTACCCAAACCGAAGTCGGCACACTCAAAATTCAATGCATTTCCGTCGAGAACAACAGCCAGCGTTGGAATGTCGAGTTTCAAATCAGGAAAAAAGCGGCCAGATTGCAAACAGATGCCGCGTTGCCTGGCAATTTTAACCAGATCGCCGAACAGATACAGACTGTTTTCGGAGCTAAATCCAAGCAGATAGACCCCAAGGCGGTCAAAAGTTTGCGCGCCGATCTGGAAAAACTCACCGGCGTTGCACGTACCGAATGGACGACGCCATTATTAAGAGCTATGTTCGGCACCTTGCTGGAAGGGGCAAAATACCAGCGCCGCTCCGAAAATCACGAACGCGTCTGGTTGAGTTTGGCCGGTTTTTGTTTGCGGCCCGGTTTCGGTTATCCGCTGGATGACTGGCGCGTCGAGCAGCTGTGGAAAAACTATCCGCAAGGCATCCAGTTTGTTAACGAAACCCAAAACTGGACCGAATGGTGGACGCTGTGGCGACGGATTGCAGGCGGTCTGGATGCGGCGGCGCAAGAGAAGATTTTTGCCGACATTGCAAAATTCCTGAATCCTGCGGCGGCAAGACAACCCGGCGTGATCAAACAAATCAAAAATCGCGGCTACGACGATATGGTGCGGCTGGCTGCAGTTCTGGAGCGTCTGCCGGTCGCCAAAAAAATACAGCTTGGCGAATGGTTGCTAAAACGCCTGGAAAAAGCCGGCGAGCCGAGTCAGACTTGGTGGGCCGTGGGGCGTATCGGTGCGAGGATGCCGTTTCACGGCAGCAGCCATAATGTCATCCCCGCCGACACCGTCTGTTTGTGGTTAAAACAGATGTTGGCAATTGACTGGAAGAAAACCCCGCAGGCAGGTTTTGCTGCTACACTCATCGCCCGGATGAGCGGCGACAGAACGCGGGATATTGATGAAGCTATGCGTCAGCAAATCATCGAAAAACTAAAACTGAGCAAAGCGCCTGCATCTTGGATCGACATGGTCGAGCAACTGAAAGAGCTGGACGAAAAGGAAGAAAAACAGATTTTTGGCGAGGCATTACCGCCGGGATTAAAACTCATCAATGAAGCGTAGCGCTTAAAGAAGGACATCATGAAACTGGTCAGTATCGTTATTATTGTAGGGCTTATCCTGCTGTATTTTATAGATGTGGCATTTAAACTTAACCCGTTTAATGTGGAGATGTTAATTCACAGTGGGCTGAGGTTTTTGACCGGCTTTTTGATCCTCGGAATCGGGGTTTTTTATACGGGCAAAATCAAGCTTAAATTTGCGCTTGCTCTGGTATTAGCGTTGGCTTTGGCTGATGACATCTGGGATTACACCAGAAATATTAACAGTTTTAGCTTTGAAGTCATGCTGCACAGTATTTACATGTTGTCATGGGGTTCTTTGACGGGGTATGTGTTGATGAAGCAGTTGCTGAATGGGCATAGGCCGGAATAAGGCCACCCAAGCCTGTTCTGAGCTTGTCGAAGGGCGCGTAGCGCGAGGTGACGTTTCCGGCGAGTTTGGGTGGTGCTTAAGACTTATCACCACGAAGACACGAAGAGCACGAAGAGCACGAAGAAAAAGAATTTGTGTGGTGTGCCGGAAACACCTGTTTTCGCTTACGCTCAAGCAGGTTTATTCCGGCCTACATGCTATTGAATGGGTACCTTGTGATGATTTCTCTTGTGATATTTATTATGAAAAAAATAAATGAAAGAATACTTTGTTTTGTTCTTGCTGAGAAATATGAACTGCTTATGGAAAGATTAGAGGATTATGAGCTAGGAGAAATAGTAAAGGAAAGACAATCAGAAAAAGCACAAGCCATTGAAGTTGAGCTGGATGACTTATAAATTAAAATCTCTTTCGTCCCCACGCACCGTTCATACCAGTATTTTGATGAAAAAACCATGACTGACACAGATGTCATCATTATCGGCGCTGGCGCTTCCGGCCTGATGTGCGCAATCGAGGCGGGCAAGCGCGGACGCAAGGTGCTGGTTTTGGACCATGCCAACAAGGCAGGGAAGAAAATCCTGATGTCGGGCGGCGGTCGCTGCAATTTTACCAATTATTCTATCGAACCGAATAACTACATTTCGCACAACCCGCATTTTTGCAAGTCGGCGCTGAGCCGCTATACCCAGTGGGATTTTCTAGCGTTAATCGGGCGCTACCAAATTCCTTTTCATGAGCGGGATCACGGGCAGCTGTTCTGTGACGAAAGCGCCAAGGATATTCTGGATATGTTACTGACCGAATGCGACAAGGTCGGCGTGCTTGTGCAATTGAATACCCGCATCGATTCGGTTGAACGGCTGGATGACCGGTTCCATGTTAAAACCAGTAATGGCAATCTTACCTGCCAGTCGTTAGTGGTCGCGACAGGCGGCTTGTCGATACCCAAAATGGGCGCGACGCCTTTCGGCTACAAAGTCGCCGAGCAATTCGGTATTAAGGTGTTGCCTACCCGTGCAGCCCTGGTTCCGTTTACCTTGCAGCCGGGAGATAAAGAAAAATTCTCGGCGTTATCGGGCATTGCTGTGCCTTGCGTAGTCAGCAATAGTAGGCAGAGTTTTAGCGAGAATGTGTTGTTTACGCATCGGGGCTTAAGTGGCCCGGCGATTTTGCAGATTTCATCCTATTGGCGCGCCGGAGAGGATGTTTCGATTAACTTGCTGCCGCAGGTAAGTCTCGAAACAGAGCTGAAAGCCAAGCGTCAGCAAAAGGTCAAAAACAAGTTAAAAACAATTCTGGAAGGTTACTTGCCCAAGCGGCTGATCAGCGCGTTTCTACCTGAGGATTTGCTGGATTTATCGATGCAGGATGTGTCTGACAAGCAGATTCAACAGGTTGCAGGGCTGCTTAACCATTGGACGATCAAGCCCAATGGGACCGAAGGCTATCGCACCGCAGAAGTGACTTCCGGAGGTGTTGACTGCGATGCAGTTTCTTCCAAAACCATGGAAAGCAAGCAGGTGCCTGGGCTATATTTTATCGGCGAAGTGCTGGATGTGACCGGTTGGCTGGGCGGTTATAATTTCCAGTGGGCGTGGTCGTCGGCCTGGTGCGCAGGACAATATTGTTGATTTGTGTAGGCATTATAAAGTTTGAATAGATACAATAAAGGTTGAACATTAAGTGTTCCCATCAACGGCAAGCGGCTTTCAATTAGGAAGGGGCATCGACTCACAAATTTAAGTTATTTTGGGCGTTATAAATCGTGGAGTAACCGACATGGCACAACACCAAAAAGACCTGAAACACGCAGGGAAGTGGGGCATACCAAGGGAAATACGTTATCTCGCTTTTGCAGCTTTACCGATCTCGATCTATGCACTGGCGATAGTCATTCTTGAGCAGGGGGATTTCGGCTCGATGGCTTTGGAGTCGAAACTAGCGGCTATTGCCCATGCCGCGAAAAATCATTCAGCATTTGAGCTTTTCGTCGAGGGGCGTTCACGACTACTTTGGCTCAGCGGCGTCTTACTCTATTACATTTTGGCTATAGCCGTTATCGTAACCTGCATACTCGTATTGCAAAGATCGCTAACACCCAAGGGTTTCAAACAAGCTCTTGTTATTTGGACGGTATTGTCCTGTGTCGGAATCGGCCATTTGGCTTATGCTGCCGGCAACGATACGGCCCTCGGCGCAATCTTTCGTTTCACTTTCGAAAGTCTGCAAAACTCCCATTTCTACAAACCACTGGAGTTGGCTCGCATCAAGAGTATGGTATACATCGTCAACCTACTGTCGGCGATCGCCCCTTTTGCCATCGCGCTGGCCGCTGCCGCAAGCTTGACTCCGATGGTTGTTGCCGATCCACGCCAATATTTACAGCGACTCTCGGATCGATCGCATCAACTGAAAACAATAGTTAACCTCGGGTCGGCGTTATTGGTGGCAGGCGTCCTGCACATGCAAGCCTGGCTGAGATGGCCTGTCGTATTTGTCGACGATGCCAAGCTGGCTAGCGTCATGAACGATTGGAGCTTGGCGCTGACGACTTTTATCGGTAGCGTTTTCTCATTGATGATTGCGTGCATTTATATTTGCTGCGCAAAGGTTTTGGCGAGACGGGCCGCGGCTAATTTACGGCAATTACCTGAGGATGCGTTTGATTCTTCGATTGACGACTGGCTGGAAAAACACGGATTCTCGTCTGAACCGACACAGCAGATTCCGCAAATCTTGGCTATTTTTGCGCCGCTACTGGCGAGTCCGGTCGGCGCGGCGCTAACCGGATTGGGAAGCTCGGTTGGACATTAGATTCTGCTGTTTCTGCTCCGATTCCGGATCGATAGCGATCTAAACCTGTCGTTTAACTCTGTAGAAATAAGCTGCGCTAAGGAACGTTATTTCATACGCGCAAAATCGCAAGATAACAGGCCTACATCCCGGTTTATTTAAGATGTAGATTATTCCCAGCTTAAATGATATTCCTCAGGAAACGGGCCTGATTTATAATCAATCGAACCGGTGGCACTGAGCTTATTCCGTAGCAATACTTGCCTCACCATTTCCGGTATCATCACCATACCCACATATCGCCCTAGGCATTCATGGCTGCCGAAGCCGAAATTAAAATGGTTGTACCAGTTACGGTGCGGATTAAATTCATCCGGATTCTCATACGCGCGGGGGTCGAACATGGCCGATTGGGTTGCGGGTAGAACAACGCTGCCTGCCGGGATTTTGGTCGCGTAATCGGTACCCATGCCGACGGTATATTCGCCAGCAGATTTGCGAAATAAATAAGGGGCAATAGGCACAAATCGCAATGCTTCCCAGACGATGCCGTCAAACTCGGCGGGGTCGTCCAGTTTTGCTGCGGCTTGGGCTTTGTTTAGCCACTGGTCATTTTGCAGTAAATATTGGATAACTTGTGCAACAGCTTGCGATGTGGTTTCTATGGCACCTATTAATAAACCGCCGGCATTCACGCCTAAGCGTTTTAAATCCAGATCCATAGCCTCGGGAAAATGATTCCGCAGCATGCGCGTGACAATGTCATCTTTCAAGGCTTCGTGTTTTTTACCCATTAAGGTTCGCAGCAGCTTGCAGAGCCCATACCATAGCGAACGAATTAAATCGGCATTTTCGAGTTTGATAGCCAGCGTACGCCGAGCCATGAGTTCGGCAATATAAATACCGAGTAGCTTACTGACACGGGATTGTTGATCTTCTATGAACTGTTTCTTATCTGGGGGTATCAAATCGTAGGGTTGATTATGGAAGGTGTTGTATTGATTCCAATAAGACCACTCGATTAAATCCTTTTTATCGACCCCGGTTAATCCGAAATAGTCCTGTACCAATCCGGCAGGCACCATTCGGCAAAATTCGTGAACAATTTCAATGCTGCCGTTGGCCGAATCCAAGATGTCTTTGCCAAGTTTTGCAATCATTTTGCGAACATCGGGTAGATCATCCCGGTTCAACAGGCTTTGCATCATGGATTTCTCCCGTGAATGCAAGGCATCGTCATCGTGCGCCATCAAATAGATTCCGTTGCCCATTTTGGGTAAATAGAGCTCTACGGTAAAAATTTTCGGCATGTTCAGCACCGCGGTAACATCATCGAAGCGCGAAATAATAGTCGCGACAGGAGTCACCAGAATCGGGCGTTTTTCGCGCAATTCTTTAAAAAACGGCAGAGGCTCTTCCCACATCCATTTATAAACGAGTGGAAATTTTTCAGCATCCGCTGTTGCGTCGTAGCGTTCAAGATAGTTAGTTGCCATGTTCTGAATTCCTAATAATCGTGCATAACATTCGACCCGTGCATGTGGCATGCAATGATCACTAAAGACAGGCTGCCGGGCAGATAGCGGATAAGAAACTAGCTGCCGCAGGGTTAAATCCCCCTTAATGCATCAAAGAGGGAACTAAGCTCACAGTTGTTTCAGATACTCTAATAAGGCTTTTTTATCATCATCGCTGAGCTTGGTGCCAAACTCGTGACCGCAACGACTGTTA
>DATBQC010000840.1:0-1886 GCA_036561065.1 Methylobacter sp.
CGACAATAGGCTCCTCTTACAAATCGGACAGGGCGACAGGATCAGGCTTGCCCGGCTAGGCCGCATTGGCAACAACAATTGCCCGTTTAGGGGCTGGCAAGCCCTCGCAGGTTAGTTGCGGATTTTCCGAATCCAAAAAATCTTTCAGCGAATGAAAAGTCATCCATTCCGTAGTTCGCTGCTCTTCAATACTGGTTACCGTGACATCGACCAGCCGGATATTTTTAAAGCCGCAACGCTTTAACCAGCTAATCAGGGTCTCACAACTGGGCAGGAACCAGACGTTGCGCATTCTGGCGTAACGGTCTTCCGGCAGCAATACCTGACCTAGGCCGCCGTCGATAACCAGGGTTTCCAACACTAGTTCGCCGCCGGGTTGCAGGCAGTCTCTTAACTCCATCAGATGCTCGATAGGCGAACGACGATGATAAAGCACACCCATCGAAAATACCGTGTCGAATGCCTTGAGGCCATAAGGCATGTCTTCTATGCCCATCGGCAATACGTAAACCGGCGCTTCGCCGTACAATTTCCTGACCAACTGAAACTGCATCACGTTGAGCAGCATGGGATCAATGCCGACCACCATCTTTGCACCGGCACCGAGCATACGCCAACAGTGGTAGCCGTTGCCGCAACCGACATCTAATACCAGCCGGTGTTCAAGCGGCGCGATATGGTTTTTCAGACGGTTCCACTTCCAATCCGAACGCCATTCGGTGTCTATATGAATGCCGAATAAATTGTACGGTCCTTTGCGCCAGGGGTGCAGGGCTTTTAATTGACTTTCAAGCTCCATTACATCCATGCAGCTGCCGGTCAAATCGTCCGCGCAGCCTATTTGCACTGTATCGGCATCCAGGACTCGTTGTGCGGTGGGCAATTGCGGCACGCTATCGACCAGCGCCTTCCACTGCGCTAAATCGCCGTGTTTGGTTTGGTCAAAGCCCTGTTCCAGCTGCTGCGGCAGAATCTTGGCCCAGGCCTCGGCCTTGGCATCGATCAGCGTATCGTATAAGGGTTGGTAGTCGATCATTTCAGTGCAATGATCGAGGCAAAGTTGAAGTATTGAAACCAAACTTCGGCGCTGCTGAAACCGACTTGCTGCAAGCGGTTTTGATGTTGGGCGAAAGTTTCAGGAATCAGCACGTTTTCCAGCGCCGAGCGTTTTTGGCTGATTTCAAGATCGCTATAGCCTTGTGCTTTTTTAAAGGCGTGGTGCATTTGGGTCTGCAATTCCTGCTGCCGCTCATCATCAAATCTGAGTTTTTCCGACAGGATTAAAATACCGCCGGGCAATAGCCCCTGGTAGGTTTTTTGCAAAAATTCACGCCGATCTTCAAGCGGGATAAACTGCAAGGTAAAGTTTAAGACCACCACCGAAGCATTTTCAATCACAATCTCGCGAATGTCTTTGCACTGCACATCGACCGCAACCGGAGCCTGATCTTTTAACAAAATTTCCTGAAAGCGCGCCACCATTGCAGGAGAATTGTCGACAGCAATGATACGGCAGTTTTCGGCTTCAATCTGATGGCGCATGGACAAGGTTGCTGCACCCAAAGAGCAGCCCAGATCGTAGCAAACGCTATGCTCGCGGGCAAAGCGTCCTGCCAAAAGCCCTATCGCGGAAATAATTGCATTATAGCCGGGAACAGAGCGTTGAATCATATCAGGGAAGACGCCGGCTACGGTTTCGTCGAATTTGAACGCACCGACTTCACCAATGGGACTGGCATAAATGGAGTCTTTCGGAAAATTCATGGATTATCAAACAAAAATAGCGCGGGCCGGACGGCTAAGGGATAAGCAATAGGGCGACCGGCTGGCCGCCCCGGGATAAGACTAGTTAATCGTGCTCGCAATGGTTCAGGAGTTCTCAGCCG
>DATBQC010000841.1:0-1655 GCA_036561065.1 Methylobacter sp.
CTAAGTACACAGAAGTTTTTTCACAAGTAATGGCACCGGATGTTTTCATTTATTATGACAAAATGACATTTTCCGCATGGCGCTAAAGTTGAAAAAGGGCTTATCCATTAATCATCTTTCAATAAATCATTCATTCGACAATTATGCTGAATTTTCCACAAATTGACCCCATCGCTTTGAGCTTAGGCCCGGTAAAGATTCACTGGTACGGCCTGATGTACCTGATCGGTTTTGCCGCAGTGTGGTTTATAGGACAAAAACGCGCCGAACAGCCTTGGTCGCCGATCAAACCGGAAGCCATAGAAGACTTGGTGACTTATGGCGCATTCGGTGTAGTCTTGGGCGGCAGGATTGGCTATATCCTGTTTTATAATTTTGCCGGTTTTCTGGACAACCCGCTGGTGCTGATTAAAATCTGGCAAGGGGGCATGTCGTTTCATGGCGGCATGTTGGGTGTATTTGTCGCGATGTGGCTGTTCGCCAAAAAGCAGCAATGCAGTATGTTGCAATTGACCGACATTATCGCGCCACTGGCACCTATCGGTTTAGGCACCGGGCGCATCGGCAATTTTATCAATTCCGAGTTATGGGGCAGACCTACCGATGTGCCATGGGCCATGGTATTTCCTACCGGCGGCCCGTTGGCCCGTCACCCTTCGCAATTGTACGAAGCCTTTTTAGAGGGCGTAGTGTTGTTTGTGATCCTCTGGGTGTATTCCAGTAAGCCAAGACCTACAATGGCGACGACCGGCATGGCGCTGTTTTTTTACGGTTGTTTTAGGTTCTTCGTCGAATTTTTCAGGATGCCGGATGTGCAGCTAGGCTATTTGGCTTTGGATTGGGTGACTATGGGACAGATACTGTCAACGCCGATGATCTTGATCGGAGCTGGGTTGTTTTATTTTGCACATAAGACTCCAAAGAAACAGGAGATAGAGTAATGCAGGGGCGATGTACCGAAGAAAACTTAGTTATTCCAGCTTAGAAAAGTTCGTTAGTTTTTTGCAAAAATGAACCTTATGTTGAGAAAGGCTAAGTGGGAGAATGATATGGATATAGCGGAAATCTTTGCAGTTCAGCTCATCCGTTACAAGCTCATGGTGGTTCAATGGATGGGGAGACCTATTTTATTTTTTGCTTACTGCTGGTATCGCTTCTCTCCTCGGCCGTATTACGCCTTAATCGTCAACCATTTTTTAGCGGCGAGGGTTCCTTAAGCCTTGGGCAGCGGGTCGCATTTAATGAGCCGTAATACGGAAAAATACAAGTAACGGCGCACAATTGGGCAACCCCAACCCCGCTTGGTAATTTTAGGTTGCCCATGTCGTCGCTGACAATTTTTTCCAAGGCGTATTTAGTCAGATTTTGCTGTAGACGGCTACAAGATCAGACAGCAGCCCGTCTCCTGTAATAGATCGACGAAATTACCGATAGCGCAATCAATACGGCCCCCGTCAAGCCCGTTACAACTTCTGGAATATGATGGACTATGCTTACCAGCATAATGCCTGCCAACACCCCAATCGCGTAATGAGCGCCGTGTTCCAGAAACACATATTCATCCAGCGTACCTTTCCGCACCAGATAAACCGTCAGACTTCGCACAAACATCGCGCCGATAGCCAGTCCCAACATGATAATGACCACATCCTGAG
>DATBQC010000842.1:0-2005 GCA_036561065.1 Methylobacter sp.
ACCGAATGCCGTCTGCTACGTGTGACAGCATGACGGTTCTTCGCAGACGATTGCTCAGTTGCCTGTTGATCCTTTGAGGAGCGACGCAACGTCAAGCAGCGGCTTCAATTCATGGAATAAGCCGATTCCGAACGGAGCGGATAATCCAATGAATTGCGAGCGATATAATGTCGGAATATTGAGGCAATGAATTCCAATAATACAAATTGGTAATATGGCAATTAGCCTCGTTCGTGGTATTACATGCAAAGTCCAATACAATTTAATTTTTCAAATAAAAAAAGGCATGAATGCCATGAGCGTTTTCGAGCCGATCTATTTCGGCGGCAGGCGTTGATTCTCGCGACCTCGCCGCCGTCCAAAATCCAAACCATCTCCGAAATCATACCTGTAAGTTGGAGTTTGAGTCATGACGAATCCAGGAAGGAAGGATTACGCAAAAGATATCAATTTGAGCTGGCACAAGACCACCGACAGTGTGTTGGAAACTGCACGACTTTGTGCCGAAGCCGACAAAACGCTTGTTTCCGGCGAAAAGAGTAAGCTCTTTAAAAGCCTCGATTTCAACAAGGCTACATTCAGCAAGCTTGTAAAGATCGGATCGCAGCAGCATCTGCAGGCTGCGAACGTGAAGCGACTTCTGCCGCCCAATTACACCGTCGTCTATGAAATCGCGAAGCTGTCTGAACAGGATGTTCACGCAGCAATCGCAGACGGCATCATCAATACGAACATGACGCGAAGCGATCTGGAAGCCTGGATTGCGGAACGTCGGTCTGGCGATCTAGAACAAAAAAGCGAACCAGACCGCGTCATTGCAACGATACGCGTTCCCGCAAACTTTGACGAAGACAAGGAAGGCGCGCTGCATGTGGCGTTGGAGAAGCTCAAGTCGGACTTCGGCATTGCTGTTCAACGCCCGCGCGATGTTGGGCTCGATGCATTGAATAGGGTCGCGCGAAAAGTCGACGACCATATCCGCAAAGGAGCGCGTCTTTACATTCGAAGTCTCAAATCAACTAGACTTGGGAGCGATCGGCATCTGACTCCAACTCTTCGCAAGAAACGTTGGGATTTTAAAGATGAAGAAGTCGAAATTTCAGACGATGCGACTTGGGAGCGTGTGCAAGAGGTTCTTGATAAGGTCGGAGCAGCAGATCAATTCGAGCGCCTGAGGGACGAGGCGTTGCGACTCCACGGCGTGTCAGAAGCGACAGTTAAAGAGCATCCGCCTGTCAATCATGAAGAGGCAATGAAAGAACTCAAAGAGGCGGTGGAACAATTTTACGCGATGCACCCAAATAAGCAGGCTAAGAAGTACACCGCTGCGGATTTCTCTGATTTCCACTAATTTCAAGAGAAATCTCACTTTTTAGCTCACCGGCTGGTCGAGCAGAGACGTTCTGCCGACCGGCTTTTTGTTCCGCCTGCGCCCTCAATACTTCCCAGGAAAGTCTCCGCCCGCAACGTTTCGTATGATGCATTCTGCCTGTTGAATATAGCGACGTGACGACGAGAAGGGACGCAGTTTTGGCGTCCATTTTTTGTGTCTGCTCGACAGATAGAGTCGCGTCAAACATCGCAAATAACTAAATACAAAAGCATATATATGCGAAAGGCGGAAAATTGAAATAATAAGGAGAAATAGAAATGGACCAAGATGTCTTAAATGAACTCGAAGCCGAGTTGCTCAAAAAGCGACTAAAGTTCCTGCGTACTCAGGGAGCGACGGGAAAATCAAACGCGTTTCGGCTCAGAGAGGACTTCTTCAAGCAGCTGGAAGACCACTGGATGTTCTGTGCAGCTCTTTCCGACATCTATGCTGTGAAGGAAATCCATGACCCACGACGCGATACCGATGTTGCAGCAACGCTGCCTTTGTCAACACGCGAGGATAGGCGCGAAGCTATGGATCAGGAGGAGTGGTGGTTCGGCGAAAAATACCAAGCTCCAACAGATGATGAGCCTAGGTCCCATCGGGAGCGCCTCGAGGTCGAGAATGACG
>DATBQC010000843.1:0-2482 GCA_036561065.1 Methylobacter sp.
TGCTTCTTCTCCTCGACGACGCTCCTCGATGGGTAATCTCATTTCAGCAAAATTAATGACTACATGGAGTAGATCGAGACTGCCCGCTTTAGTAGAATAAATCTCCATGATTTCACAAATCTCATTTGCAGCAATAAAACCAATACCAATCTTTCCAATTTTTGGGCGACCAAGTATTTTTGTATCTGGGGAGTCATCACGTTTATGTGACTCACTAATACTCTGAAAATGCTTTTCGAATTCGCTCCGTGTCATTCCACAGCCATCATCTTCAATGACGATTCGATCTGCATCGGGTTTTACAAATACTCTGACAACCTTGGCGTCGGCGTCATATGAGTTATTTATTAATTCTTTAAGGCAAGCTGCTGGTGAATGATAAAGTCCAGAGCTAAGATAATCGACTATTCTTGAGGCGACCTTGATTTCCCCATGAAATTTCTGCGGGTCAGACACTTGTTCAGTGGTGGTTTCCATAGAGTTTAATTCTTCACATTAAGAATGTAATTTATGGGTACACATTATGCCTTTTTGTGGCTTCAATGAATTATTCAGCAATCTTTTGAAAGTATGGCAAAGTAATACACTTAAGTACATGACAATATACACGCAATGGATACTCCTGAAGAAATGGAAAGAGAAGAGTGGCATTCGAAAGTCTATGATGAGATTTCATCAGAGGCAATTGCGGAGTTTTCATCCGAACTTCTTAGGTCGTATTACTTGGAGAACCCACTGCTCGCAAAGAATGCTTTTACAATATTCAGGGAAGCGAAATCGCTAGCGATTACATCGCCTACTGCGGCGCTTGTTTTATACACTACAGCGATTGAGGTCATGCTCAAAAGCACAGTTTTGAAGCCAGTAATCTACGGCCTTGTACATAATGTACTTATTGCTGATTTGGTATCCGATCTGGTAGTGAAGAACAATGGTATTGATCGATTCCAAGCAATTCTATCAGTGATCCTGGACGAGTATGCTGAAATAGATATCAATACCTATAAAATCCCAGGGCACTCTAAGACTATTTGGGAAGAAATCAAGAATATTCAGGTTGCACGTAATGCTGTTATGCACAGGGCACAACCAGCATTACCTGAAATGGCGGAGCTTGCTAAGGAAGTCGCAGAAATAGTCATCATCGACTTTCTTCAAGGCATAGTTAAAAATTTTGGTCTACAGCTTCAATCCGATGGCGTCATCGTTACCTAATATAAAGACGTGATTACATCTCGATCCAGGTTATTCAACCCGCGGTATGCAGTACCTTCGCGCTCTTCTCGGTGCTCTAGCGAATGGTTTTAATTGATGGATGCTGAGCGTATGATGTTGGTAATGTCTTTGTTGATGCTGCTAGCTGTCTTTTAGAACTTAGTGCATGGATCGTGTGTCATAGATGTCAGTGCACCTTGGCCGTTCGGCTGTCGAAGAAATGGGGGCGATGATGAGTGTGGTTCCTGTTATACCTGCTGTAAATTCGCAAGCCAATGTGGCTGCAACGCCAGCGAGCGGGCAAACCGAGTTTGCTGCCACCGAGAATGAGGCGCGGTTGTATATCGACATTTTTAACGGGTTTTTGCAAGACAGCCCGGCTACTAATACACTGACTGCTGCTCCAGGAGGGTCGTCCAGTAGCCTGTTGCTGCAGTTGCTTAACTCACAGCAGGCATCCAAGGCTACCAACGGCAAGCCACTGTCGGATAGTCTAACTGCCATCGGCATCGGTTTTCAGCAGTCTACGACTCAGCCGAATACAACGGGGCAGTTAACTCTGGACGAGAGTAAGCTGCAAGCCGCATTTACTGCCGACCCGAGCGGCACGCAAGCTGCGGTGTCGCAGGCAGTGCAGTCTATGGGGCAGATTTCCGCGAAGTTCTCGAGTTTTTTCACGCCTGACTTCAGCACAAGCAGTACAAATTCATCGGGCCTCGGTCTGTTTTCACAGGGAGGGCAGTCAACCTCCGGTGATTCTCTGGGTTTGTTTGGTTCAAGCAGCGATAGCTCATCGATATTCGATACGCTTTCGCAAAGCCCGCAGCTGATCGCAGCCCAAATGCTGGGGTCGTTTGACACAGGCGGCGCAACATCATCTTTTTCTGGTCTGTTGTCGCAAGGCGGGCAGTCAAGCGGGACTGATTTTCTGAGTGCGTTTAACACCGGCAGCGGTAACTCATCCATATGGGATATCTTTTCGCAAAGCCCGCAACTAGCCGCAGCCCAGATACTGGGTACGCTCCCAAAGGTACCGCAGACGAAAACCTAGTTTTCTAGCATTTGACAACACCCACCCCCTGAGTAGAATGCGTCCTGAGCGGCAGAGTGTGGCCGCAAGAAACGTAGCCCAGCCTGAACGGTCTGGGCTTTTTTGTTTTTGGCGTTTGTTATTTAAAGAATTCCCCCTGCTTACGAGCAACCCAACGGGGATAGGCGACTTGGCGGGTTGGGCCGACCTTGCGCAGTCTGTGCCGCTGCATCGTCG
>DATBQC010000844.1:0-2519 GCA_036561065.1 Methylobacter sp.
TCATGGCAATTCCCGCAAGGCGGGATTAATCCGAATGAAGACCCAGAAGCTGCGATGTATCGAGAGTTGTGCGAAGAAACAGGACTGCAACAACAGCACGTCCAAGTGCTGGGCCGTACGCGCTATTGGCTGAGATACCAATTACCCGAGCGCTATATCCGCAAAAATTCCCTTCCCTTATGCATAGGCCAAAAGCAAATCTGGTATATGTTGCGCCTGATCACGCATGAATCCAATGTGCGTTTCGATCAGTGTGCCAAGCCGGAGTTTGACGACTGGCGCTGGGTAGATTACTGGGAGCCGCTTAAGGATGTTGTCTATTTCAAGCGCAAGGTTTATCTCAAAGCGATGAGCGAATTGGGTGCCATTCTGACCGCTGACACTGTTCCTGTTGATGCCTCGGGGTATTTGGCTAAAGACATTGAAAAGGAGAAAGTCAGAAGGCGCAGGAGATAGGATATCTCCTAATAGCCACGCGCATCGGGTTGCAATTCGGCCAATGGCTCCGGCAAACGGACAACCTCGGATTCAACCCGACCGTCGGCATACAAGTCTATTAATCGATAACCCGGAGCCGTATAATCTACTGCGGGTTCAGTGCTTTTTGGCGTAAATTGAAAGCAGGTAGAGGGTGCGCCCAGTACCCGATAGGCATTGGTCTTTATATCCATAATCTGATGGATATGACCGGTAGTTATAGCTTTCACCTGCGAGTATTTGTCTGCTATCGCCAATAATTCCCGACTATTTTCAATGATCATGGTATCCATCCAGGGGCTTTTGGTCTCCAGACAATGGTGATGGACTGCGATCAACGCATGGCGATCCGCGTTTTCACTTAAGCAACTCTCAAGAAAGTCCAATTCCTCATTTGACAGCCGACCGCCCGGCTCTCCAGGTATCTGGCTGTTCAGGCTGATCAGCTGCCAGTTAGTCAGTAAAACCTGTTTGCGGCAGTTAATGCTGTCGGTATTAAATACCTGCCGCATTAACGCATAATCATCATGATTGCCCGGCAAGCAGATGCATGGCGTTTGATAGGCTTCAATGGCGGTTAAGATGCGTCGATAGCTTGCAAGACAGGGATCTTGAGCCAAGTCGCCGGTCAGCATGATCAAATCGAAATGTTGTTTCTCAAGATCGGCTTGCTGTGAGCGAAGTCGAATAGCCTGGTCAAGACAAGCATGGAAATAATGCTCGGTATTAATGCCAAACATTGTATCATCCGCTGCCGCCAGGATATGCAAATCAGACAATTGCAGGATTGATATACAGGCGGCTTTATCAGTCATCAGCTATCCGATGTCTTTACAAAGGACTTTGGAGTTTCTTTGCGGGTTATACAGCGCCTTGAGCTGATCGGGGAGATCGGTAATAGATGACGATAAAAATCCCCGTTCAATAAACCAGTGCATGGTTTGCGTAGACAGCACGAATAGCTTTTTAAGCTTGAGCTCTTCAGCCCTGCGGTAGACATATTCAAGCATCCGATTGCCCCTGCGTGAGCCCTGATAATCAGGATGTACGGCAAGGCAGGCAATCGCACCGAACCGGCCTTGCACATCCGGGTGCAGGGCAGTGCAGCCGATGATCAGGCCGTCGCGTTCGATAACGATATAATCGGCGATTTCCATTTCGATTTTTTCCCTGGAGCGTTTGGCCAGCTTGCCTTGTTGCTCCAGCGGCTTGATCAACTCCAGAATACCGCCGATGTCGTCCAGCGTCGCCGGGCGTAATTCTTCAAACGCCGTTGAGCTGACTAGCGTACCGATACCGTCACGGCTGAATAATTCAAGCAACAACGCGCCGTCGATAGTTCTGTCAATCAAATGCACACGTTCGATACCGGATTGGCAGCTTTGCATCGCGGCTTTGAGCGGCAAGCTGATACTGGTTGATATATCCGGGTGCTGCTGCAAAAAAGCGTCTGCTTCGGCGGTAGTCATTTGCAGGATCTGTTCGCCGTTATCCGGATTGCAGCAGCTTTGTTCGGTCAATAAAACCAACTTTTCCGCTTTTAACGCAATCGAAACTGCCGTGGCGACTTGTTCGGCCGACAGGTTGAATATCTCCCCGCTCGGCGAATAACCGACCGGCGAGATTAACACCACATTGTCCTGATCAAGCTGCTGATGAATGGCCGCGCTGTCGATGCGGCGGACTTCGCCGGTATGGCAATAATCAATGCCGTCAATTACGCCTATGGGTTTGGCGATCACAAAATTGCCTGAGGCCACCTTGATTTTGGCTCCCGCCATCGGCGAGTTGGCCAGCCCCATCGACAACAGCGCTTCAATTTCCACGCGAACTAATCCGGCGGCTTCCTTAACGCATTGCAACGCCACATCGTCGGTGATGCGCAAGTTCTTGTGAAAACGGGCAGGGACATCCAGCTTGGCAAGACGTTGGTCGATCTGCGGACGTATGCCGTGAACCAAAACCAGACGTATGCCCAGACTGTTGAGTAAGGCAAAATCGTGAACGTGGTGATCGAAATCATCAGCCAGCACCGCTTCGCC
>DATBQC010000845.1:0-11046 GCA_036561065.1 Methylobacter sp.
CGGAGAATGGGCTAATCCAAAGGAGGGTTCACCACTTCCATCCTTCCCGATGAGCGTATAAACAACGCAATCGAAATGATGATGGGGATGGGAACGCCAGGAAAGAAAAGTAGGATTGAACGCATCGTCTGGCTTTCAAGCGAAAGGCATAACCACCGCACTTGACCGCTACACGATCCATGCTCGTTCCGCTTCCCATGAATAGAGCCACGCTGGCAACACCATCGTTGCCGATGACCGCGGTCTCTGCGGAATTGCCGTCTTCTGTCTCATGCAACAGGGAGAGAACGCAATTGGTGGGAAAGTAGACATACGTCATCTTGCTGTCAGCCTCGCACACGGTCGCATCACAACGCAAACTGACGAGTTCAAGGTGGGCGCGATCCTGGCATATACCGTTTGCGGCAACATCGCAAGAATATGGTTTTGCGGAGGAATGTGTCCATACAGTCCGCTGACGCGGATCGTCCGGCTGTCGCCATTGTTCGGGGAAATCAGGCCACGCGCTGCACGTGCCTTTAACGCATTAAGTGAGTGTGTTCCAAAGTTTTGCATCGTCCGCGACATTCTTTTTCCCATTGTTTGGAAACTGCATTAACGTGTAGCAAGCTTCCTCCATAACTGTCAATTGCGTAATCAGCAATTGATACAGTCTTGTGTGGGATATCGCCTACATCGCGCCAATATCGCAACAACCCTGTACACGAACCACGCGAGAACCTCACCCGTGTAACATAAAATTTAGTCGACCAGGCCGTTCTTGATCGCGTAATAAATAATTTCGGCATTGCTGGTCATGTTCATTTTTTCCAGAATGCGCGTACGGTAAGTGCTCACCGTCTTGATGCTCAAGCTCAACCCTTCTGCGGTCTTCGTCGCCGCTTCGCCATTGGCGATTCGCATGAAAACGTCAAATTCGCGCACCGACAGCATTTCATGCAAAGGCCGTTCACCTTTTTGGGGCGTTTTTGCAGTCAACAATTCCGCCACCGCAGGGCTGATATATTTTTTACCTTGCACCACCGTTTGAATCGCATGAATCAGCTCATTGGCCAACGCCTCTTTTTGCACATAGCCGGCGGCGCCGTTGCGCAGCATCTGGACCGCGTAACGGCTCTCGGGGTGCATGCTCAGAATCAGGACCGGCGTTCTGGGTTTTTCTCGTTTGATTTGCGCGAGAATTACAAGGCCGCTTTTATCGGGCATGCCGATGTCGAGCAAAATCACATGGTAGTCCTCGGCCCGTACCATGCGCATCGCCATATCGGCAGTCGCGGCCTCACCAGCGACTTCCATCGTCGGGACCGATTCAATGAAATGGCATATCCCTGCTCGAACGATTGCGTGGTCATCTATGATTAAGATTTTTACCATGCGCACACCTTCCTGTGACTCTCATTCCACTTGGAACGAATTACGTTGCCTACAACGAAGATAGTTCAATCAACAGCCCGGCCCAAAAATTTATCTGGGAAGACATTGGGTTCTAGAATCGTGAATTGACAGCGGAATCGAACCCCGAAAAATCTCGCCCGCCTATGCTGCGATTTACCGCTAGCTGTTACTTCATGCGTAATTCTGCAAGCGTTCGCTACTCGGAGCATTACAATCGCCGCAAAGTTGCATTTGTTTTCTCAAAAAAGTCGTCTGCAACTTTCTGCGCCAGGTTCATACTGAATCTGACGAGGGCAAACACAACGGGCCGGCGAGCATATTTATCATGCGGATGCAACCTGCTCTTTATCGTGTCAAGAACGGTATGCGGATGCGCGGCATGCACAATGTCCCAGCCCCCGGGTCATGGCGATCATCAATCATCGGCAAGTCGCGGCGCAGCTCCTCTACCAGTTCGATCACCTTGGCGACTTTTTTCGGCGAGCATATTCATTTGCAGTTGCATATGGTCGCGTATTCTGTCTCGCTTGACCATGGCATCCTGACTGATCAGAACCATCGCACTGGTAACCAGCGAAGCTAAGCTGATAGCAGCTTGCGGCCATTGGAAGGAAGGACGGACAAAAAATGGAAAACCCGAAAATCGCGACCAAGCAAATTGAAGCTGATCCGGGAAACAACCACAAAGGCAATCAGACGATAAACAATGGATTTGCCATCGAACTGCCCAACATTTTAAGTAGTTTCTGTAGCGGTTGTTTTTTCGCGCCTCTTATTCGTCCTGGGCCAATATCGCTTCCACAATATCCGCAAAGGGATTGGCAGCATCGTCGGCTTCATTTGGGGAGTTGGATTTTCTGCGTTGCCCATCATCGATATCCACCTTGGCGCGTCATCTTGCGGCCATTGCGGCACCGTATGCGCAAGGCACGCTGCCAACGGGCCATATTGTCAAGGGGTGACAGAATGGACTGCTGTTGACAACTTCCGTTCGAGCGCCGCAGTCCAGCGGTCCTCCATGGACTTCATATTCTTTCTCTTCGACGCTTCGTATCGCGGTCGGGCATAGCATGCGACTCCACGTTTTTGTCGGCAGTGTCAACATGTGCTTGTTGAACCAGATATTGGTCTCTGTTCACAGAGACCAAAAAACCAATGCTTAATGGTGCGCCAGCTCCGCTTCATCACGCAGCTTCTTGATCAAGTCATGGTTGCGCAGCACGCCTTGATATTGGGTCTCCACGACCGCACGAATCGGCGAAGGCAAACCCTGAGCCAGCGCCCTGCGATAGGCTTCCTTGGCCACGTCCTCACCACGTTCGCACTCTTCGAGAATAGCGCGGTCTGTTTTACCTGTGACCGAAGTCTTCACTACCAGCCAACCGCGACGCAACGCGCCGCCGACCGTCGTGCCCGACACAGCGTCTGCACCTTGTTCCAGTACCAAGGCACGCAATGCTTCGGAAGCCGCGGCGCATTCGTGCTGGCGCTGAGTCAGCATCGACTTCAATGCAGCTGACGAGATATTTACATGTTCCGCACAGACCTTGAAGCCTTCCGCTCCGTCGTTGCAGACACGAACCAGGTCATTGAGCGTGTCAATAATTTCGTCATGAGTCATGATCGCACCTTTCCGATGTTTATCGATATATGCATGTAAATCAGCATGAGGGCCATTGTGCCACCAGGTACATGACGGCACTATCAGACGGTCGGCCACACCTTTGTAGGAATCCGGGCAAGACGGGGGTCGCGCGCTCGAAATGGAAATCATGTCCGACCTCTTTTGCGCTCCAGCAAGATTGCCTGCATCTCCCATTACCGGAAACGGGAGGACCGAGCGGCGACTGGTGTCGCAGCTGGGCTTAAGCGAAGAAAAATTATGCTAACTGACGTCGATTCGCAATCCTGAGTTTATTGGCGTGGCGGAATAATCCCCGACTCGCCTGCCA
The DNA here is from genome assembly GCA_036561065.1 of Methylobacter sp. GTDB lineage: Bacteria > Pseudomonadota > Gammaproteobacteria > Methylococcales > Methylomonadaceae > Methylobacter_A. The sequence continues at coordinate 3,348 of DATBQC010000845.1, forward strand.
ACGCGATTTCGACGCCCCTTTTCAATTACCTGCCGAAGGGCGTGGCGTTATCCGAAACAGGATGAGACACGCCATAGCTATAGGTGGCCAATTTTTTCCGTTGCGCGTCGTCTGCTTTATTTTTCGCAACTCTGGCTTGGTCCTTGGCAATTGCGGCCTGCACCATGGCATTGTTGGCTTCAGCACTGCGTTGCGCCAATAAAATCTGATCGCGTCTTTGGTTCGTTGCAATCACCGCTTGTTCCGCCAGACGTTGCTTCGTTAACTCTTGCGCGTTTTCTCCGGGCAATTCCCTATAGAGCGACTCTTCAGCAACGATTGAAGCGTCAGTGCATCGCAAGTTGCTGCACCTTCAGCGGTGTTGTCGAAAATAATCCACTGGGCAACATTTGCATCCGCCGACGAAGCAAGCCCATTCGCCAGTGCAGTCAGATGGTCGCGGCCATAAGCAGAATAATAGATTTTGGGGCTACCGTGCAGACGACGGTAGCTTGATGCGCTGGTCGCGATATGCTTCCCAGTCTGCCCTTTGGCTGGATCGGCAATCACCCGCGTGATACCAAAATCAGTCAGCAACACTGTCGGTGCAGGCCCAAACCAGGTAGGGTGTCGCGCCTCAAAACTGATCAAACAAGGGAATCTCTGTTTCACCAATGTGAAAAATTTCTTTGCGGCGATTTGATCAAATCGCAAGCTCGGTGGCAATTGAATTAGCACGCATCCCAATTTTTCCTGCAAACCGGAAACTTCGTCACCGAATTGCAGCAATGCACCTTCAACATCGAGTAATCGCTGAAAATGCGTAATGTCGCGCGGCATTTTTACGGAAAAACGGAAATCGGGCGGCACGCCATCGCGCCACTTCGCATAGGTTTTGGGCATATGGCTGCGATAAAACGATGAGTTGATCTCCACCGCATTGAAGACTTGACCGTAGCGTTCCAGATGCGTACCTTCGCCCGGAAAATCAGCGGCGAACCGGCCTGCGATTGCCCAACCCGCGCATCCGACAAAAACAAGAGCGGCCTGCGTATCGATGGCATCCGATTTTCCTTCTCGTAGCCGTTCATCGGGCCAATCGTGAGTCGTTGAGGTCGTTCTAGCTTCCACTCGCGCCGCCAATCACAGGCAGAATCAAGCCGCTGATATAACTCGAGCAAACCGGCGATGCCAAAAACACGTATGCAGGAGATAGTTCTTCGGGTTGGGCAGGCCGTTTCATCTCGGTCGTTGCACCGAATTTTGCCACGTCTTCAGCCTTTCTATCCGCCGGGTTCAGGGGCGTCCACACCGGACCCGGAGCGACAGCATTGACGCGAATCCCGCGCGGCATCAAGTTGGAAGCAAGCGCCTTGGTGAAGGCATGAATCGCCCCTTTGGTCGCTGAATAATCAATCAACTCCTTGCTGCCGAACAAGCCTGTCTCGGAGCCAGTATTGATGATGCACGATCCCTCGCGCAGATGCGGCAATGCTGCCTTCGCCATATGGAAATAGCCGTAGACGTTGGTGCGCAGGGTCAGATCAAAATGCTCTTCGGTAAGGTCTTCCAATGATGCGGCGTGCTCTTGAAATGCAGCATTGTTGACAAGGATATCAAGCTTTCCAAATTCATCGATGGTCCGATTCACGGCAAAATTGCAAAAACTCGAATCCTTCACATCTCCTGAAATGATCACGCACTGCCGTCCTTCTTTTTCGACGTGACGTTTGGTCTCCTCGGCATCTTCATGTTCATCAAGATAAACGATGACAACATTAGCGCCTTCGCGCGCATACAATACAGCCACCGCACGCCCTATGCCGGAATCGCCACCAGTAACGATGGCAACCATATCCTGTAGCTTGCCACTGCCTTTGTAATCGCGACATTCAAAGCGCGGGGCCAATTGCATATCGGCTTCGTGACCGGGCTTGGTGAGCTGTTGCGCCGGCATGGGCGGAGCAGGTTGGCGAGACGCACCGGCTTGGGTCGCCTCCGCCTTTTTTTCATCCTCTTCCGCATGCGCTGAATCCACTTGCAACACTTCTTGTTGAATTTTTTTAGCCAGCTTGACTGCGCGTTCGACTTCCGCACTCGCGAAATTTTTTTCATTGCTTGCCATGTGAAAACTCCTTAAAAATAAGAAACGAGGAATGCATGCCTGAAGGCAGGACGAGCGTTGAGCTTATCGCTCATGCGATCAACCTCGTATAGGAGAAATGCCCGTGTTGGTGTACGAATGCACTGGCAGTCCGGGCAACATTGGGCCAAGCCGAGATGAGAGTGGAGTGAGGCTTAGAAGTAAAGCTTAAAAGCGAAGCTTAAAAGCGAAGCTTATTTTTCCGAACGCGCCTTCTGAATCTGACTTTCGGTCACTGGTTTGGCCGGCGCCGCTACGGCTTCGGATTTCGGCGCCGCACGGGTCTTGTTGCTTTCTGCCAGCAACGCGGCACAATCGACATTCGGTGTCTTGCCTGGATTTATCAACGGCAAGATGGCGGCGGCCGGCGACAATGCCGCCAGCGCGGCAGCTGCTCCCGCTTTCAGGATCAACGGCCCCTTGTACGGGCCGACATCTGGATGAGAAAACGTCCCTTTGGCGTAGAGCGGCGTGCGCAGAGAAAACACACGCAAGCCCTTGGTTTTGGGATGCACGTCGAGGTTGAGCCGCTCCTGCGCCATATCAACATCGCCACTCACATCCACAACGGCATCTTGCGTATCCAGAACGAAGCTGCGAATTTTTGCGTCGCCTTGGTCGACCTGGAAATTGCCCGAGAGGCAATTCATCTGGATTTGCTTGTCACCAAATATCTTGACGAATATAGCATTAGCGACGTTAAGGCCGGCCAGCTCCAGACTATATTGGCTGATGGAACCTTCACTGGCTACGGCCGCAAATTCTCCATTAGAGTTGGCCAACATGGCAGAAACGGAATTGCCGTGACCGGTCAGGGCAGCGTCCCCATTGACCTCGCCGAAGCTGGCCTGCGTTGACTGCAGCCTGGGAAACAATTCACGTAATTTCAAATGACGCGCAGCCAGTTTGATCTGCGCATCGATTGTCTTGTGTCGTCCGTCTAGTGTGATATTGGCAGTGACGTCTCCGCCTGCCATGCCAAAATTCAATGGCGCAAGGCTAAGCACGCTGTCGGCCATATGAATATCGGTGACGACGTTTTCGAAAGGAATCCCGTTGGTTCGTATAAGATGCTTGCCGTTAAACTTCACGTCTGCGTCAAGGGAAGCCCACTTCGCGGTATTGAACTGTTCCACGGGGAGTGCCCTGCCTTCCGGCTGAACCGGCACCTTGCCGCGGGCGGTTTTATCGGCGTTACTGTCTGCCCCGACCGACGGGCCCAAATCCTTCAATGCCAATTGGCGCGACGTGACTGCGCCACGTAACAGCGGACGCGGGTGGTGCGACTGGCGCGGCAGATATTCCAGCGTTCCTTCCAAATCACTGCCACCGACGGTGCCGGTAAAATTCTCATAGACCCAGTTCCAGATATGATCGACTTTCTTCCCCAACAGGCGACCGGTGGTCTTGTAGGCCGGCGTTTCGGGCAATAGCACTCCGGTCAGCGGGTATAAATCGGCCATGCTGGCACCGCCGAGTGTCAATTGCAGATCGATGGTTGATGGTGCGCGCGGATCGGTCAAGCTGCCGTTGATCGCTACGGTATTTTGCCCAAGTTGGGCGTGCGCCTCCACCGGATAGACCGTGCTCGCGTTCTCAAGAGATAGCACCGCGCCGGCCCTGCCGCCGCCGGTTACGGGAGCATTGCGATAGTTACCGCTCAACGTGAACGACATGCCGTATTGCTGACGCGGCACCGGATTTTTCTCATTGACCGCGTTGGCGTTGCTTGCCACGGAAGAAGCATCAAGTTTCAGATCCATAGCAATGCCATCGTCCTTGTAGCGCAGGCTGCCGTCCCTGATTTCCAACCGCTTGATATCGACATGCCAAGCCGAGGGTCCGTGGTCCTTCAAGGTCCACGAGCCGACGCCATCGGCCCGGCGTTCAAGCGCAATAACCGGTTTGGCGAGTGCTAGGTGGGTCAGAACCAGATTTCTATCCAACAGATCGAGAGGATGAATGGTAAAAACCAGACGCTCGGCCGTTGCCATCTGCGGGCCTACACTGCTCCATTCAGGATTACCCACTCGCACATCTTCGGCGGTGATTTGTGGCTGCGGCAACAAGCGTTGCCAGCCGGACTCCGATTCGGCTGGTCGGACGAATGTGAGGCTTAAATTGCCTTCGATGGAAAATGGCCGTCCGATACTCGCCGATACGCTGCGATTGACATAAGGCCGGGCACGGTTCCAGTCAATCAGAAGGATGAACGTGATACCGACAGCGAGCAGCGCGATCGTCACCAGCAATAGCCAGAGCAAGGTGTTGAATATTTTTGTGCGCGTCATTGCTGTTTTTCTCCCGCCAACAAATGGCACCTATCAAGCCCGAAGCTTCTTTGCCAATTCCGCCAAGCGATACGGCTTGTTCAGGAAGGAAAATTCATCGAGGCTGCCATATTGTTTCCTTAGCGCCGGAAGTGCGAAGCCGGACGCCAGGATGACACGCAAATTCGGATAAAGTTTCCTTGCAGCTTGCGCCAACTCGATCCCGTTCATGCCGTTTGGCAGCATTACGTCGGCAAACAATAGTTTGACGTCTTGCCTTCGATTCAGGATATCGATCCCATCACCGGCGTTGCCGGCAGTCAGCGTTTCATATCCCAGGCTGCGGAAAAGTTGCGCTGCCAACTCGAGCAAATCTGGTTCATCTTCCACAATGAGGACAATTTCCGAATTATTTTCAGAGACTCTCGCCGGCTGTTCATCGGCCGCTACGCGCGATACTACCGGCAGGTAAATATGGAAGCTCGTGCCCTTCCCAAGCTCGCTTGCCAATACGATTTTGCCGCCCGATTGCTCAATAAACCCATATACCTGGCTCAGCCCCAAACCGGTTCCCTTGCCCACATCCTTGGTAGTGAAGAACGGCTCGAACGCACGTGCAGCAACCGCCGGCGGCATACCGGTGCCGGTATCGGAAATACTGATGCGAATGTGCCGTCCTGCAGCAAGGTTGGCGATGCCCGGTTCATTTTCTTCCAGTTCAACCTGGCGCGTTGACAGGTGGATGACACCACCTTCCGACATGGCATCCCTTGCATTAACGACCAGATTCAATACTGCGGATTCGAATCGAGCGGCATCGAGAGACACAAAACCAATATCTGGTTGCAAATCAATATGGAAGGAGATCAGGGAATTTACCGCGCGCCGTATGACGGCTTCAAATCCTTCGATCACGGTATTCACGTTGAGATTGCGAATATCAAGTGGCTGTTGCCGGGCAAACGACAGCAATTGCTGTGTCAAGATGGCGCCGCGGGAAACTGCTCGCTTCATTGCATCAAAAATCCTGCCCTCTGCGCTGCCAACCTGCTTCATCAGCAATACCTCGAGGCTGGAAGACATCACTGCCAGCAGGTTATTGAAATCGTGCGCAATTCCGCCGGTAAGCTGGCCGATCGCTTCCATTTTTTGCGATTGGAACAAGGCCTGGTTGGCCTTTGCCAACGCTTCTTCGATCCGTTTTTGTTCAGTCACGTCGCGCGTGATTTTTGCGAATCCAACCAGTTTCCCTGCATCGTCATGAATGGTATCGATCACCACATGCGCCCGGAAGCGCGTTCCGTCCTTGCGAACGCGCCAGCCTTCCTGCTCGTATCTCCCTTCGGCCATTGCCACCGCCAACGAACGGGCCGGAGCACCGGCTTCCTGATCTTCTTCGGAATAGAATTTGGAGAAATGCGTGCCGACGATTTCGTCGTCGGTATAACCCTTGATGCGTTCTGCTCCGACATTCCAGTTCGTTACTAAGCCCTCAGGCGAGAGCATGTACAGGGCATAGTCGGTCACCCCTTGCACCAGCAAGCGAAAACGCTCCTCGCTGGCGCGCAAGGCCTGCTGCGTCTGCATCCGCTCCGTAATGTCGCGCGTGACTTTGGCATAACCAATCAGCTTGCCCAATTCGTTACGTATCGGATCGATAACCACGCTTGCCCAGAATCGAGAACCATCCTTTCGCACGCGCCACCCTTCCGCTTCGAATTTTCCTTCCGCCGCAGCAATTTCCAGCGCACGCACGGGAATGCCGGCCGCGTTATCCTCGGGGGTGTAGAAGACGGAAAAATGCTTGCCGATGATTTCTTGCGCGCTATAGCCTTTGAAACGATGCGCACCGGCGTTCCAGCTATTTATGTAGCCGTCCGCATCCAGAAGATAAATGGCATAGTCGCTGACGCTTGTGACCAGAAGCTGAAAACGTTGCGCCTCGGTCAATTGATGTAGGCTGATTTCTTTACCTTGATTCATATCTCGCTGGCCATTGCCTTCCCCAGCTTTTCCGCAGTTTTTCCGTATAGGTTCCTGCGCACATTCCGAACCGTTTTTAACGGTCGCCCAAGATAATTGGACCGTGGAATTGTCGATCGGTTCATTGCCTGAAGACTATATCTTGTAGAAGTTAGTCACCTCTGCACTGTACCTTCCAGCTCCGCACCGGCAATTTATTCCCTTCGGGAAAATCATTTCCGGTTTTTCCTACACGACGCAAGGCAGATGTCCCACTGCTCTTTTTGCCATCCTTTTCTACACTTGTTCCTGTCAGATTCAGTTCTGCAAAATTGAAAAGCAAATACTTTTCATGCAGTGACGATCCAGGCAAGACGTCAAGGCAAGCAGATGCGAGGTCTTACGTTGAAAGTCATTTCAATTTTTTTAAAGGAAAAATCATGTCCAGCAACAATCAAGGCAGCAATCATCAAGGTTCCTCAAATGATCAAAAAGGAAATACCGGACGCACATCGAATTCTTCCGGCACCACCGGCCACAACTCCGACTCCAAGTCGAGCAATGACAAGGCATCGGGCAGCAAGTCCGGCAGCGGCTCAAGCACCGGCGCAAATACCCGGGGTGGATCCAGTGAACAACACGCTGAAGCCGGCCGCCAAAGCCACAAGAACGACGGGACAACGAGCCACAAGTCGTAATGACACGCTTTGTTGCGATGACTCGGTAAATTTCCTCAATTGAGCACTGCCGAGGTTTGCTTGCGATTTCCGCGATCCGAAAGGGTAACGGCGAATCGCAGGTTTTGCCGGTGGATGTGCTTGGACAGCCATGCCACTAACTCATTGACCGTGCAGTTGCCATCCAAATATTGGCCTGTGCCAGACCAATGACTGGATGGCCTTTCCAGTGAAAGGAGGGTGCAACGACATTCGTCGCCAACCGCAAAAAGCAACTCTGGCGGCATAAAGGCGGCAACATAGGCCTTGCAACTTCCGGCTCGGGTGATGTTCTATGTGGTGTGCGCGTGGCGCAACGCTTGAGCAGGCCGCCATATGGGATGTTGCGCTGCATGTACGAGCCGGCGAGCGTCTCGTTACAAAATTCGGCGAGCTCGGTTATTTGGCGCGTGAGATTGCAACGGAAATTCCTTTGCTGATGCATTCGCTGTGTAAGGAATGCCTTCCAACCTAGCGCCGTACAATATCGCAATAGGATCTTTGCACTTCCCTATCCCACAACGAACACCCTTCAATGGACCGGAACACGGCTGCGGGAAGTCCAGCAAGATTCGAAGACCCGCCACAATTGAATGTTTGCGCGGGTTTTTTGTTTTCCGGTCGTTTTT
>DATBQC010000846.1:0-3980 GCA_036561065.1 Methylobacter sp.
AAAATCATTAGCAGATCTAAAAATAGGGCATACTATTCAAGTCAATTTGCCGGTAACTGATCAATATATTATCGAGTATATGATGAAGGAAAGCAATCCAAAAAGGGATTGCCATCTTGAAAAAGATGGTAAGTCGCATTCAATAACTTTATCCTTCCAGATATTGAATTTTAGGTATATGCTTGATGGAGAGAATTCTGATTTACAAAGTATGGCCTTAATCCAACCAGCGAATAGGACAGTGGAAGCTATAACAACATATTTACTCAGCGAAAACCAATGTGATCCTCGCTTCATACATTTATTACGGCATAAGTCATAGGCAACAACTTAGATCCTGGTTTGGCTATCACCTGGACCAACAGAAGTACCGGCATCACCCCTATTACCGGATCCGAAATTCGGGTATCCGCTTGGGTTCGCGACCGCAGGGAGTTTTAATACTGGTGCTGGCGGTTGGAATGATTGTCTTGCAGGTCCAGAGCTAGAAGTAGTTATACTGAATATGGGTTGTTGATTACCAGATGAGGAACTGGCAGCAAGTTGACTCTTCATTTTCGCATTAGCCTCTGCAGACTCACGTTGGAAATCCTTCAAAGCTTGATTGGTCCGACCAAAATCAAAATTTGCACCTTGAGAAAGAGCTTTCAAAGCGTTGGGATCACCTTGAGAAGCACGATTAAACAAAGCATCGTCCGGGGGACTTAGTATATTATTATCATCAGGCCTCTCATCACTACGAACGACATCTTGCCCACCTGATATCGCATATTTCTCGCGCCACATATTTTCTTGATAATCGCGATCAAAGCGTTGAGTAAGATACTTCCGCAGGACTTCGAAAAAACCTCCTGGACCATCAAGTACAATATTTCCCTGACCAAGAGTTATACTTGTTGCGGGGGTTGGGTCAGTTTGCAGATCTGCTGTGACTGATGGATCTTGGAATCCTCTCAGAGCAACTTCAACAACAGAATCTGGAGAACCAAATCTGGCTTCAGGGGGAGTAATGGGGATATTCGGTACGGATTGACCTTGGGAAGCCGATACGCTATCAACACCAGTAGATTGATCTAAACCATCATTTGTGATAGTAGTGGCAGAAGCTGGCTTTAAAATTTCTGCAATAAATTCTTGAGGAAGGACAGATAACCATTCTGATCTGCCAAGTTGGCAAGCGCATTTCTCGAATCCGACATCGTCAAGGCCATTTGTTGAACTTGGCTTAAGATCGGCTAGAGTCTGAGCTCTGCGTGTTGCGTCAGCTTCTGCGAAAATAGCTCGCCCATTTCTGGTAACAGCATTATCAATTGAGCTGTCATAAGTCTGCTGGCTAGTTGGATTGACATCTTGAAGCTGAGAATCGGAATTATAATTTGCGCCTTTAAAAGTAGCTCCTGTTAGGTAATCATCAGGTTGCAGCTTCTCGAATTCATCAGCAAAATTCGTAGAACCTGTACCTAAGTTAACTAAAGTAGGATTGTCAGTGAGTAAACCACCTTGAGCAGCGAACTGAATACCCAGTTTATTAACCACATTTGGATTATCACTAGTGGAATTTGGATCTGGTAGTTGAACTTGCCCACGATCAATAAAAACACCACGTCCATATCGATAATGACCGACTACTTCGAAACCGAATTCATCAGAAACAGGCCTCACCATAACATTTATGGCAGTCAATGTCTTAAATGAACTACTCTGAGCTCTAGCAGATTTTATATTAGAATCAAGATCATTTAACGCTTGGCTAGTCTTAGCAACTTCTGTTTGGGCTTGGGTCACCAATTCCTGCTTCGAGAGATCATCTGCATCGTATTGATTAGACTTTGGCGGATTCCCGTTATATTTTGCTCTGAGATATGAACCAAAATCTTTTTTGGCAGTCGAGAGAGCCTTCGTGGCAGCAAGAGATGCTTTTACGGCATCTGGACGTTGTGCTGTAAGCGAATTTACTTGAGCGGCAGCATCCTTCTGCCTGGTCTCTTTCGTTTCTGCTCCTGTCTCTGCTCCTGATTCAGCCTTCCAAGTTATTTTATCAGCAGGAATAACGGAAAATTCTTTAAACACACCGTCAACATCCCAGGCATAATCATAAGCACCAGCATTAGTCATGCCTGCTTCGTATCTATGCAAACGAAGGCGATCTATAGTTTCTGCTCGCTTGTCATTTTGTAACGAAGTCAGAATATCTCGCACAACTTGGTTATATGCTTGATAAGGGCCTACAGCACTCTGCTTATCTTGCTTGGTTGGCTTATGGCTCTTAGTGCTACCTTGTTGTTGCATAACACGGGCAAGGACTTCTTGATTTAATGCAGTCCTGTATACCATAACTGCATTCGGGAATCCTAGTTGTTTGCCAGTTTTCGGATCTCTTAAAATGGCTGGGCCACCAGAATCCGCTTGTTGGCTTAAATCAGTAAGGCCTGATGTTTGACCAACATCAGACGGAAAAGATATCTCATAGGCATTCTCATTTTGAGTAAAATTCTTGCCTTTACTATCTTTATATGTGGTCGTTTTAGATTGAGAAAATTCGATACGACCTATATTTTTCGGTGCTATAAATTTGGATCGCTTGGCAGTCAAAGTAAGAATGCTGGTTGCTTGGCCTCCTGGAGCAAAGTTGTGAGATATCCCCGCCACATAATAAAACGAGTCAAATCTGGGAATCCACACTGGAAACCCCATGCGCAGTTCTGGACGCATCGGGATAGTGACTGTCCCGCTCTGCCTTTTAGCATTAACTCGATCAATGAAATCTAAGAGGTGATAGAAGAGCTTTCGCGCGTTCCCGGCCCATTCGACTTGCATCGGAAGATGGCGCCAGCCATATCGCTTCAATAGATGCCAGTCTACTACACCAGTTCTTGGAGTCGTAATTTCATCGTTTAGACCCCAATCAGTTGGCCCGCCAAAGGCATTGCCACTTGATGTAACATGGGTTACAACTTCCTGCTCAGAATCAGTAAGAGAATCATCTAGTATCTCAAAGTCATATATCCAAGAAACAGGCTTATTTGGTATGACATTTAGATTATAGAAGGGTGGTTTAAAGACAATATCACCAGTAGTATCACAATAAAATTCATAACTAATTTGATCACGAGCAGTGAATGCAATAGATAATTTAGTTTGTATTTCACTTTGGAAAAAATCGACATCACCCGCTCGAGGCACGTCGATCTTGAATGCCGCAACTTCGTGGGGCTGAATCTTGAATAATGAAGTTTCAGGATTAAGATTAAGATTAGCTGCTTCCTGAGCAAAAATCTGCTCAGAGATCTTTAGAGGAGAAACATCACCGGAATCTCCGGTGAAAGTATATGCCTGTCCACTGGTTCCATATAATACAAGATTATTCCAGATATTGCCAAATTTCAACTGCCAATATGTCATAATATCTTTGGCGTATTGACCAATGACACCTTGTTCTGGACCTTGCTCAGGGCGAAATGAAGTAAAAGACCCGGTAGTAAGAGAGAAATCACCCATAGCATCTTTCGCAAGAGCTATGATGACAGTATATGGATTTAATCCAGCAAATTTATTTTGGAAGAGCTGATATCCAGCTTGTGATTTGGAAGCATCAAGGAAAGCAGGATTCTTATTAACGTTGGTTAGTTCCCACCAGCGTAAGATATCACGGCAACTCAAAGTTATAGTTGTGACACCATTGGACCAGCTTCGGTTTATTGATGATATGAGACCCCAGAACATTCTATAATATTGAGGAAAACCGCCGATCGTATAATATCCTTTCCCGAATATTTCAACTTCCATCATTTCAATGACTACGAATTTTCCTTCGACGTAAAAGTCATTGACATCATTATCAGGGATGGAAAGTGTGATTATTGCAGAACCGGGAGCAGAATCAACGGAAGCTTCCGTTGATACTCCTGTCACATATCGATTCAAATCAATTTTTCGAAGGCATTCACCACAAGAGACAACCGATGTCTCTCCCTGTATCG
>DATBQC010000847.1:0-4340 GCA_036561065.1 Methylobacter sp.
TCCCTAAAGACACTTTCCATTGGTTCAGATACGTCGCCCTTGAATGATCCGCAGCACGATAACGATAATCGCGATAACCAGCAGAATGTGAATAAACCCACCCAGTGTGTATGAGGAGACCAAACCAAATATCCAGAGGATGACTAGGAGAATTGCGAGAGTTTCTAACATTTGTGCTTCTCCGTAAGAGGCCGTCAATTGACGGCAATATAAACCACAGATAAACCTATGAAGTATGGCCGAAGGTCAAAACGATGCTAACCCATCAACGGCGAGTTCTAGCTCATCTCCTGTAAAAAGGTAGCTGAGAGCATCCCCTTGCAGTTGCGCAGCAGTCCAACTTGGAAGGACTGCTGCACAACTCAACAGCACTCGTGTTAGTCGTCAAGTTTATCCTTGATATCTTCCTTGAGATCGCCAAAGACCTTCTGAACCTTGCCGACATTCTTTTGGATATTTCCCTTTACTTCCATACCTTCGTCGTCCAGCAACACACCGGCGGCTTCCTTAACTTTACCTTTGGCTTCTTCTACCCGGCCTTTCTTTTGATCTTTGTTCATGAGTTTCTCCTGATAATTAATTTTTCTATGACCTAAGCATGAGAAATTTCCCCTTGCTCACTCACAATACAAGTAAACCTGAACACAGTCGGTGCGGCACCGCACATAGATAACCAGCGAAAACTCATATCGGCTTTGAATCTAAAGATGCAATCATAACGGGGACTACTTCATCGCTAGATTCTGCCCAATAGCACCAGAACCAGTAAAATGATCAGCACCAGACTGAGTCCACCGGTGGGTCCATAACCCCACTCCCGGCTGTGTGGCCAGGTTGGAAGAACGCCAACAAGCATCAGAACAATAATTATGAGTAAGATTGTGCCAATTGACATGACAGTGCTCCTGTTTGAGAAAGAACGTTAACTGAAAACCGTACCAAAACGGCGCAGCCTTAACCCGTGGGAATAACCACTCACGTCAGGGTATGGTGCGTTAGCCCCAAAATACCCACAACGATCAAATACACGGCCACGAAATAATTTAAAAATCTTGGAACCAGCAAAATTAATATGCCCATCACCAGTGCCAGTAAGGTTTCGATTGCAATATTCATCAGAGCTATCCTTTAAGTTAAGTCTATAGGCAAGATTGAACTGAGTCTGTACGGTATCGAACATAAAAACATCGCCCGATACAGATCCTGCCTAGCGTGGAGTGATGTTACCGTTTGCGTCGGAGAGGATTATTTCAATGCGGCGATTCAATTGACGGCTGGCCATCGTGTCGTTGCCGGCAACCGGATACGCGGCGGCATAACCGCGCATCACTACTGATACCCATCTCGCTTAAAGCCGTCCATGATTGAGTCTAATGAAAAATGCCTGATTCTGATAACCATCAGCGGTCATTAGATGACTTTACGCAGCCGCGCACAGGGCGCTAGCGTATATAAATAGAATTGAATAGCGCCATAGGGAACGGTTAATCCAGTACTGATTTGAATTAATCAACTGTGTTTTTTAGGATTATGTTTTTATATGTGTCCTAACGAACAGAGCACCGCTAGATTAAGGGGTATAGTAGTTCTTGAAGGCACACCCTGTAATTTTCATGTGTGCCAAAATTTAAATAAACTAGGAGAATACATATGAAACTAAGTGGCAATCAATTCACTTATGCAAGCACTCGCCTTATTACGGCAGCGGCCTTGATCGCCACTCTTATTTTTGCGCCGGGAATGGCTTTGGCCACTGATAAAGACGCTCACGAGGATCGCGTCGAATTGCGCATTAAAGACATGCACGCCAAACTCAAGATAACGCCGGCTCAGGAAGATCAGTGGGGCAAGGTCGCTCAGGCGATGCTCGACGACGCCAAAACCATGGATACTCTTACTCAGACAAGGATTGACCATGCCAAGGACATGACGGCTGTCGATGATCTCAAATCCTATGGTGAAATCGCCGATGCCCATGCGGCCGGAATCAAAAAACTGACTCCGTTGTTTGTCGACCTCTATGCCGGCATGTCGGACGCACAAAAAAAGGAAGCGGATACCTTGTTCCGCCATGGTGATCGCAAGCATAACCACAGGAAATCGGGTTGCAAATAATTACGCGTACGCTTATGCCTGAATCAGGCCATTCCAGCCCGAGTAAGTACTCGCATCAAATATTCCAAAAAAGGCAGGTCAATATGAAATCTTTAATACAACAAGTTAGGAGCTTCAGCTCAACCGGCAACAAGGTCGTAATGACAGTCATCTTTGCATCGGCGATCAGCATTTTTTCTATTTCGTCGGCGCTCGCAGATCATGGCAACGGCCATGGACGAGGTAACCAACACGAAGGTTTCGGGCATGGACAGGGTAACCGACACGACGGTTACGGTAATAGAGAATGGCATGGAGATCGCGATGACTATGGATATCGGCCTGGTTATGGCTACCGGCCTATATATCAGCAACCCTATATCTATTCACAACCGGTCTTCGTCCCGCCACCAGTATACTATCCGCCACAGCAATCCCCCGGCATCAGCTTATTTTTTCCGCTTAATATTCGTCATCGATAGATGCCGAGTGATCGTAAGGATACTCGGGTAAATAAGTAACCTAAACCGGCCAAAACCAGATGGTTAATTAATGCTGCACAAACTCTAAATTGACTCACCGCTTATTAGCAGTTGCTAGACTTGAAATGTCATTGTTGATGTATTGGTGCTAGACTCAGTCTATTTCAATGGAACTGAAAATGATTCATTGCTCTACCTAAACGAGTTCCTTATCACTTGAAGTCAAACCTGACATGACTGCCAACAAAACTTCCCCGCCGACATCGACCCGCAAGGTGCGTGTCAAGGCAGATACTACGCCGCTTATTATCGGCATTGGCGCATCAGCAGGTGGATTGGAAGCCTTGGAACAATTGCTCAGACATGTTCCCGTCGGCAATAATGCGGCCTTTATCGTCATTCAACACCTTGATCCAACCAAGCAGGGTCTGCTGCCGGAATTGTTGCAGCGCATCACGCCGATGCCGGTCGTTCAGGCGGGTGATGGCATGAAAGTCAAGCCTAATTATGTGTATGTGATTCCGCCCAATAAGGATCTGTCTATCCTGCACGGCAAACTCTATTTGCTCGATCCGGTCGCGCCACGGGGATTACGCCTACCGATCGATTTTTCTTCAAGTCATTGGCTGACGACCGGCATGAACAGGCTGTAGGGGTGATTCTATCAGGAATGGGCTCTGACGGCACTTTAGGTCTGCATGCAATCAAAGAGAATGCCGGGTTGACCTTGGTACAAACACCCGAGTCAGCAAAATTCGATGGCATGCCGCTCAGTGCGATTAATGCCGGATTGGCTGACATTGTTGCAACACCGCAAGAACTCTGGAATTGTATATTTTCCAATCTAAGTCATCAGCCACGAATCGTTAATATTGATCCTGAACAGGTTCGAAATCTTAACTCGCAAAGTGCTCTGAACCAAGTTGTTATTCTGTTGCGGGAGCGAACCGGCAACGACTTCTCCCTTTACAAAAAAAACACCATCTACCGCCGCATCGAACGACGCATGCTGGCACACCAAATCGATTCGATAGCCGACTACGTCCATAATTTGCGCGAAAATACTCAGGAACTCGACCTGCTGTTCAAAGAGCTGCTGATAGGCGTCACCAATTTCTTCCGCGATCCGGCGGTATGGGAGCATCTTAAGACCAGCGCTATTCCTGCTTTGTTAACTAAATATCCATCGGGCAAAACATTACGGGCTTGGGTACCGGCTTGCTCGACAGGCGAAGAGGCATATTCACTCGCGATCATATTCAAGGATGTCATAGGGCAAAACCAACTCCAGCATCTGTTTAAGTTACAAATTTTCGCTACCGATCTCGACCAGGATGCGATTGAACGAGCTCGACAAGGTTTCTATCCGGCAAAAATTGCTGCTGATGTTTCATCTGATCGACTCAGCCGATTTTTTGTTGCCGAAGACGGTGGTTACCGGATCAAAAAGGAAATCCGCGAAATGGTGATCTTTGCGCAGCAAAATATCTTTATAGATCCGCCCTTCACCAAACTCGATCTTCTCAGTTGCCGCAACCTGCTGATTTATTTCGATACCAAGTTACAAAAAAAACTGATCCCGCTTTTTCATTATGCGCTGACTACGAACGGCATCCTGCTGCTAGGTCACTCTGAAACAATCGGCGACTTTACTCCACTGTTTACGACTATAGACAACTCATTGCGTCTCTATCAGCGCTACGATAAAGGGCTATCACCGACAGGTATGGACTTTCCAACTAAATATTTGCCAGTAGCTCCATT
>DATBQC010000848.1:0-2001 GCA_036561065.1 Methylobacter sp.
GACCGCTGATCCGATCGCGGCCCCGCCAAGGCCACCGAGCGCCGCGCCGCCAAGGGCGCGATCGCCTGGTGAATTGCAGCCGACGAGCGGGAACGCGCCCGCCAGCACCGTCGCGACGACTACGATCTTTCTCATGACCGACATCCTCTCTTGGATTTTGAAATGTAAAAGCCCTCGATTAATTTTTGGTGTCGCAGCTCACGCAACGATAACCGTTCGCTTTTCACCTGAGCGTCAACGCTCTGGCCGTCGGTTGAGACGCGGGCATAGCCGAAAATCATGGACGCATTCTGCACCAGACTTACGCAACGGAAACGCCCTTATATTTCAATGGCCTGATTTTGAAACGAAAGTCTTGATAAATGCACAGAAAGCTACTGTTTCTTTGCCACTTGAAAAATAAAGTGCGAATTTGGACCCGATTCACAAAGCCAGTGACAATCTCTGTTTTCTGTGAGTAACACAGGCTCAGACTGCTTTAACATCTTAATTTTTGAAATATTTCTATGCCTTTTTAGGTCGCATGGCTTTTTCACACCTAAATCCCAGAAGATCGAATATTTATTTTCGCGCCGTTTTGCACGTCGTTCAGTATTTTGTTTCCAAATATCCACGAAAGCCGCGACTGCTCCAGCTGTTACAGCTCCTGCTACTGTAGCGCCTACCGTTTCCAAGGTGGATAAGCCTTTACCGATTGAAGCGCCAAAAGCAGACGCGCTTGCTGCTACGGTCGTAAAAAGCCCTCCGAAACGAGAAATCGTTTGGCGCAACTGTAGTCCGCTATCAGACAATCGCATCTGTGCAATTTCATCCTTTAATTCATCCAATGTATCGCTGACGTTGTTCGGCTGCGTACCTTTGACTAATTTACGTATTGCAAATCTAAAGCGAGCTAAGCGTAGGTCATTATCTTGGATAATCTTTATAAATGTGTCGTGATCCATGTCGTCAATGTAAGGAAGCTCCAAATTGAACATCAGCTCTGTTGAGGCGACGTGTGAAAAAAATGGAGTCGCGTTGCTAAAATCTGCGGTCATCTCAATGCCTTCGTCGACAAAGCTCTTCGGAATACCAATAAGTTCCGCTGGCGATAGAAATGCATGTCCGCGAGCAAAATCAGCGGACGCCTCAGTTGTAAGCCACTCCACGAAAACCTCTGGCATAAGTCTTGAGCTGCCTAGGGCAAATAGCCACTTCCGGCGACGCAGCCGAAGTGGTTCTGACATAACAACGGACCAACCCGCTCCGCCGTCGTGAATAAAATCATCGTCCCCTGGGACAAGGCACAAATGCTTTTGATGGGTTCCGATTTCGCCAACATAGACATAGTGCGCTGGAATATCCATCAAAGCCATTCTTCTATAGTACACTCTTAGTTCGTCGAGATACGTAAATGGAATTACTACCGATGGAACTTCGCTTTTATTTCGATTCATCAAATAATGAATATAATTTCCGCGCGCCCAAATATCGAGTGCGAGAGCCTTCGAATCTGTGTTGGCCGCCCAATCAAGGAACTGCTTATAGCTCGGCTCGCTCCATTCCTTTTCGATTGAAAAATCGGTCGGCTCATAAGTCGCGCCAGCGCTCGAAAAAGAAGACATCCCCAGCCTCGCCATTGTGAAACCCGCCAAGCTTCCGTCGGTCCCGCCGCGCGTTCCCTGGGGTGAAATTGGGAGCGGTCGGGGTTCCGTCAAGAATTCGTCCCACGGCGGCTCGTCGCACAATCTCCCAATTATGGAACCCCCGCCCGCGCGGTCGGAGTCGCGTAACCTGTTTTATAGAACGCGGTTGCATCGACGAATTATTTCGCGCGCGTGAGGGGCAACAAACGCGTTTTGCTTTATATCGCGGCCGTTTCCGCGTGGTGCGTTTCTCTTGATTTTTGCCCAGACAGGGGGCGTCCCTCTCATACGATTTCCGGCTGACTGACTCGCGGCAGCGGGATTCCTTTCCGGAATCGAAGCAGTTAAGCTTCGTCGCCATGAATCGCGAAGGGGC
>DATBQC010000849.1:0-2847 GCA_036561065.1 Methylobacter sp.
TCAAAGATTTTCGTCGCATTGCAACCCGGTATGACCGCCTCGCCAGAAACTTCATGGCTTCCATTTACCTTGTCGCCGCCATCGTCTGGTGGATTTATTGAGTCGTGACCCTAATTTCGGTTTCAAGCGCCCAGGCGCAACCCCAATGCACGGCGATCAGTGCCCTAGATGGCGGGCAGCACTGCACCGAGCAGGTCCTACAAGGTTATTCAGTTGACCAATGGGGCAACCGGCAAGCCTACTACGGCTTCCGTAGTTACGACGTGCCGCCGCACAGCCGTTTAGATGGGCCGGTCGGCTACTACAATTGTCGGGGCTACGGATGCTAGCTAATCGCCGGGTACAGCGGTTATGGCTGCCATCGAAATGCATCCTCGTCAGGCCAATAGCCAGGACCTGCCTTTGTGAATCCAAGCCTTAGCAGGCGACTCGCCATGTCGGACTTATTGGCGTGTTTGACTGTGGCCGTTAACGGAACTCCCCTGACCATCATCTTTGCTACCAGGTCAGGAAAAATATGATGCTTGCGATGGCCCTCTCTCACGCCTCCATAAGGCAGATCGAACCGATCACCCTTCGACTCCGCCAGTAAAAATCCGACGACACGATTTTCGCGATCCAGTGCGATCCATGTGACACCATAAACGGAGGTCGTCCTTTTGATTGTCTGCAGTAACCGCTCCGGCCTTCCGTCATGAGTCTCGACGGGAATTTCAGGTGCGACTTCCTCAAGTACTGACAAAATCGCCAATGCGTCGTCGGTCGTCGCAAGCCGGTACCGATACATATGGCCTCAAATCCTTTTGCTTCGTCGAAGTCGCGGGCCGTGGGGTAGACCAATAATATAGAAGATAGTACCACTTTCCGTAGTAGTAGCGGGGTTTTTTGTAGTACCACTTTCCGTAGTAGTGGAAGGCCCACTTTCCGTAGTGGAAGAAAATTTTTCGACCAGTTCATTTCAGCCCCCTTTCAGCTTCAAAACCGCTGCGTCGGCAAACTCAGCGCTTCCTGGTGAGACGCCAAGGTGCCCCCGGTCCCGTGTCTGTTTTATCGGGGCGAACCTAACAACGTTGGGCGCCTGTCGTGCCAAAGCCTCTTCTGGGCTGATGACGCGGTAGGTTTTGGGCATTACCCTTGCCCGCTGCCCCTCTTTCCTTTCCACGTAACTCAGGCGAGCAACGGCAATCTGTTCTGATTTTATTAGGTCATGAAAGGCGATTCCCACCGGGATTTCATTGAGGCAAAGTTTCTTTGCCAGCGATTTAATCGAGATGGCGACGAGACCGTTATCATCCGCCATCGCGCACATTTCCTCGTATACGAGGGCTGCAATATTAGATTGCTTTCGCTGAGCGGCTGTCATTGCACAAAACCTCCTTCTTGCTAGTGCGCTGCGCGGTGCTCGGCATGTCGATAACATTCGTTTCGGGGTCAGCTTCCCATATCGCTGGGCCGTCTATCGTTCCATAGAAATTCAACCGATAGAGGTTTATCCTCGCATAATCCTTTTGTGGGCGATGACCTTTTTTGATGGTGACGAATCCGCTGTCCGTGAGTTCTTTTAACGCGGGGGCAACAAACCGCCTTCCTATACCGTGACCGATTAGCTGATCATATGTAACACGCAACTTGCCGTTTAATTCGCCATTATGCCGCATGTTCTCGATGAGTAGGCGATCCATGACCCGCCGTGCGTTTATCGAGAGACGGCGCCATGCGGCGGATTCCATGACTTCGATCGGAAGCCATACAAACTGTTTGTTTGCGTGCGCAATAACGCCTTCACGTTTCTCGTACATGGATAAGCTGTATAAGCTTGGCGCCTTTAGATAAGGGTCCGGGTTGATTCCTGGCCTGGTTTTAATCATCCCGTTTTGCCGCATTTTCCTGATGGCTGCGGCCACGGATTCTCTACTTAAGGCGCCGGATCGCTTGAATCCTGTATAGGATACTTGCAGGTCACCATTGTCCCTTTGGAAATATCGGAAGTGTTGGCAAGCTAAGGCATCCCATACACGGCGCTCGGTGACAGTTAGTCCGCGCCATTTCTCACCGTCCATGTCTTCGACGAATATCCGCACCCATGGCTTATCCTTCGGTGGCTTGATCCATGTTTGCTGAATCTTGCTCAACCGGCTATTGCGGGTTTTGCGGTTTGGTTTAATCGACATTGGCACGCCCCCGCTTAGTGCGCGGCAGGCGGCGCCGACTGGATCGATATCGCGAGATCCCCATGGATTTCAGAGATTCCGCCGTACGCTTTAGCCAATCAATGTCCTCGTCCGCGACGACTCCTTTCGTTTTGAATGCGCCAACTAAATTGTGCATTCGTAGTTTTTCTTCGTACACGAAGATGTCGTATGAACGATCTCGGACATCATCGATAAATTTCCACATTTCGCGCGTGGGCATAGGGGCGATCATTGGCCCCTCCCATCGGTTTTCGCAGCGAGTTCACCAGCCGCGGATTTGATGGCATTCCAAACCGCTTGCGCGCGTCGGAGACCGTGAAGGAATCCGGCATCACTGCCAGCCGCCATCATCGAGACAGCCGCATCGAGTTGAGCAATATGACTCTCGATGTCGTCGGCGATCGCTTGCCGCAACAGATTGAGAGAAACTGCTTGCGCTACTCCGGTTTTTGTGGCTTTATGCTGAGTGTCAAATCTGCTAAGCCCTAATACGCTATCAAGCCCCGCCGTTGCCCCGGCGGGGTTTTCTGTTTCGAACATTGTAAATACCTTTCTTTCTAAAATTCATTCGCGCTCTCCTCGTTTGGTAGGGGTGCCTTGGATGCCCCCGTTTTGCTCGCAGTTTTATGGTTAGCCGCTACGTCCGTACCCGGCG
>DATBQC010000850.1:0-3470 GCA_036561065.1 Methylobacter sp.
GATCCGATGGCTGGCGATAATACCCAGGTTGGCATCACTTGCGAACCTTTAGCTTTAGAAGTCAAACCGGGTAGCCGACTGCTGCTAGATGATGGACGCATCGTTCTTGACGTGGTTAATGTTGAAAACATGCGCGTTAACTGTACCGTTATCGTTGGTGGCGACCTATCTAATAACAAAGGCATCAACCTGCTGGGCGGCGGACTTTCTGCAGCCGCATTAACCGATAAAGACAAGGAAGATATAAAAACGATTGCGATAATGAAATGCGATTATGTCGCCATTTCTTTTCCCCGCACCGCCGAGGATCTTCATGAAGCGCGCCGCCTGTTGGTTGCTGAAGGCTGCCATGCAGGTATCGTATCAAAAGTTGAGCGAGCCGAAGCTCTGGATGTTATCGATGAAATCATACTGGCATCGGACGCCGTCATGGTTGCTCGTGGCGACCTCGGCGTCGAAATTGGCGATGCAAATCTGCCAGCCGTGCAGAAAATGCTAATTAATCGTACCAGATCACTCAACCGTGTTGCGATTACTGCCACACAGATGATGGAATCAATGATTGAAAATCCTATTCCTACTCGCGCTGAGGTTTTTGATGTAGCCAATGCGGTTTATGACGGCACCGATGTCATCATGCTGTCTGCAGAAACAGCCTCTGGTAAATTTCCGATTAAAGCCATTGAAGCGATGCATCGCGTTTGCATTGAAGCTGAAAAACAACCCAAAGTTCGCGTCTCAAGGCATCGGGTTGATCTCCAGTTTGAGCGCGTCGATGAAGCTATTGCAATGTCAGCTATGTATTTGGCCAATCACTCCAAAATCCATGGCATTGCCGCGTTAACCGAATCAGGCTCTACACCATTATGGATGTCCAGAATCAGCTCGGGAATTCCAATTTTTGCTCTTAGCCCGCATCAAGAAACACTTGGTAAAGTTACCCTATACCGAGGTGTTTTCCCGGTACTTTTTATTCATGACCTTAGCGATCATGCTGAAGTAAACAGGGCTATCATTGCTGAGCTTAAAAGACGCGGCGTTACTCAGGATGGGGATACATTCATCATCACTCAAGGCGATCTGGAAGGTATCCCGGGCGGCACTAACGCATTAAAAGTCATCACTGTTGGAAATGACTTAACTCACTAAGGATCTATTGACTAGGGATAGTCTCATTTTTTAGCAAACACCATTTAATAATGGCCGAAAACTTAAAGTTTTCAGGCCATTATTTTTGGCTGCTACATTCCCACCTCTATTAACAAATGCTTGGGTTAATTTGCCAAGCTTTGTTGACACGTTTCTTCAGCCCGTCAAAACCGAAACAAAATGTAATCGCCTGAATCCGGCATTTCATGAAGGTGAAGAATGATTAGGCCCCGATCTAGCGGCCACTCGGCGAAGAGAGTAATCTCTAAAGCCGAAGTCAATAATGAAACCAAAAAAGAATCAACAGCTTCCGTTGTTCGCAACAAATACACTGTTCAGTTCATGGCGGTCAAAATGGCGTCGACAGGCCAGTTTTTTGAAGAGAAAGAGCTCTAATCAGCTGAACTTAGTGGGCAGCTTTTGGCCAAAAGTGGCAACTCAATTTCTGACAATATACCAATTTAACCCATTCCACAAAGCAATAGCCATGATGTTAGTCCGTAGATATGCTGAGGTACGAAGCGCATCAATCGCAAAGGATGCGCTTCATTGCGTTTAGCACATTCTAAGGATGAGGTTCCTGCATGATTAAAATAATGTATCCCACATCTCATCCACTTTTTTGATCACCTCCGGTGACATAACGATAGTCCTGCCCCATTCCCGGTTGGTCTCGCCCGGCCATTTATTGGTCGCGTCAAAGCCTACCTTGGAGCCTAAGCCTGAAACCGGCGAGGCGAAATCGAGATAATCGATCGGCGTGTTTTCGAGTATGGTTAGGTCTCTCGCGGGGTCCATACGGGTGGTCATCGCCCAGATCACATCCTGCCAGTTGCGGACATCGACATCATCATCAACGACGATCACAAATTTGGTGTACATGAATTGGCGCAGGAACGACCAAGTGCCCAGCATCACGCGTTTGGCGTGACCGGCATACTGCTTTTTCATGCTGATCACGGCCATGCGGTAGGAACAGCCTTCCGGGGGCAGGTAAAAGTCGACGATTTCCGGGAATTGTTTCTGCAAAATGGGCACGAAGACTTCGTTTAACGCAACGCCCAGGATGGCCGGTTCGTCGGGCGGTCTGCCGGTGTAGGTGCTGTGATAGATCGGCGCTTGGCGTTGGGTGATCCGTTCGATGGTGAATACCGGGAAATCGGCGACTTCGTTGTAATAGCCGGTGTGATCGCCGTAAGGGCCTTCGGCGGCGAACTCGCCGGGATAGATAAAGCCTTCCAGCACGATTTCGGCACTGGCCGGAACCTGCAAATCGTTAAGCAGCGATTTGGCGACTTCGGTTTTGCTGCCGCGCAATAAACCGGCGAACGCATATTCGGACAGGGAGTCCGGCACCGGCGTGACGGCGGCGAGTATCGTTGCGGGGTCTGCGCCCAAGGCCACGGAAACCGGGAAAGGTTGGCCGGGATGGGCGGCCTGGAATTCCTTGAAATCCAATGCGCCGCCCCGATGCGCTAGCCAGCGCATGATGACTTTGTTTTTGCCGATGACCTGCATGCGATAGATGCCGAGGTTCTGCCGTTCCTTGTTCGGGCCTTTGGTGATCACTAGCGGCCAGGTAATCAACGGTGCGGCATCTTCCGGCCAGCAGGTCTGGATGGGGTAATCGCCCAGATCGATTTCATCGCCTTCCCGAACCAGTTCCTGGCACGGCGGCGAACTGATTATTTTGGGCGCCATATTCAGTACCTGCTTGAATACTGGGAATTTCTCCCAGGCGTCTTTCATGCCCTTGGGCGGCTCGGGTTCTTTCAGGTATGCCAGCAATTCGCCGATGCCGCGCAGCTCGGTGACGGAATCTGCGCCCATGCCCATCGCGACACGGCGCGGCGTACCGAAAAGGTTGGCCAGCACAGGAATATTTGCGCCTTTGGGATTTTCAAACAGCAGCGCGGGGCCGCCCCGTTTTAAGGTGCGGTCGCAAATTTCGGTCATTTCCAGGTACGGATCGACTTCAACGGTAATGCGCTTGAGTTCGCCCTGTTTTTCCAGTTGCTTGATAAAGTCGCGCAGGTCTTTGTAGATCATGCCGCGATGCCGTTATGTCTGAGTAAGGCATCGATGGTGGGTTTGCGGCCGCGAAAGTTGATAAATAATTCCATCGCGTTCTGGCTGCCGCCTTTTTCAAGGATGTTGATCAAAAAGGCTTTTCCGGTTTCCTGGTCAAAAATGCCTTTTTCTTCAAACAGCGAAAAAGCATCGCTGGACAAGACTTCCGCCCATTTGTAGCTGTAATAACCTGCTGCATAACCGCCGGCAAAAATATGCGAGAAGCTGTGCGCAAAGCGGTTGAATTTGGG
>DATBQC010000851.1:0-1573 GCA_036561065.1 Methylobacter sp.
AAATATCCGGCATTTGTTGATTAGAAAAATATTCAGGTAATAAAGGGTTGAAACAATTTTCACATCAAATTGTCCGTTTAGCCTAGAAAAATCAATTGAACATTCCAAACCCCGGTCGCCCTGAGCCCAGTCGAAGGGTGAGCGGGGTTTGGAATGTTCACCAAATGGGTGTGAAGCGTAAAATCCGCTCATGCTTCGACAAGGCCTTTAGTCCTGAGCGTAGCCGAAGGGTCAGCACGAACGGATTTTACGCGTTCCAACTGATTTTTTGTCCTCGTTCCCACGCGCTGCGTGGGAACGCAGGGGTTGACCGCGACTCGCGGCGCAGCGCGTGGAACGAGACAAAATTAATGGACTTCGAATTCAATCTGATAACTGTTTCTCTACATCCATCCGACAATGCAAGATACGAACAACATCAATATCCTCTGCAATTTTTCGATAGAAAATGATATGTCGTTCAATACAAAATTTACGGTAATTTTTCCGGATTTCATCACAAGCCACACCTAAATCCGGCTCATCGGCTAACAGGTGAAAACAATTATCCAATATGCCAAGATACTTATTCCGCTGATCACGCCCCCAGATTTCTTGCGTATAACGAGCAATAGATTTCAAATCATCCTTGGCTTGCTTTGTTAATCGAAAAGACGGCATTACGCGCCGTCTTCTTTATCAATCTCTTCAATCAAACCTGTCAGCGAATAATTTTCAGCGATTCCGCTTTCTTCTCCTTCTATCAGCGCGGAACGTAAAGCCGCCAATTTTATTTCTTGAGCCTCCAAAAGCCTAAGCCCCGCCCTGACAACCTCACTTTTAGAACCGAAGCGCCCTTCTTCGACGATGTCGGCAATAAATTTTTCAAAATGAAGTCCAATCGAAACGCTGGTATTTTTTTGCATAACCTATAACCTCACTTTCATCTATGTACCAATTATTAATAACTATTGGTATTTTTACAAGCGTTTAATCCAGATGGGCGACAGCTGGCTACCGGTGTAAATAGGAGTGGATTGACGACATAAAGCTCAGCTATTTTTCGATCTGTTTTACAGATACTCGGCTAAATATGACGCAAGGAACCATCACTTACATTAATACTGAAGGCGCGACCGAAACCAATAACGTACCGCCCATTTTCCGGACGCAATGCAAACAAATGGAAATCCGATAATGAGCGCAACACACTAACTACCTCGCCAAACTTATCCTGCAAGGCTTGTATCCGGTCAGCGTAAATTGCATCGTCACGGATTATTTCCGTGACACTACAACTTAACACCGCCCGCTCTCGTGCAAAAAGGTTAGGCGATTCGGATTCCGGACGGATAAACAATATCGATGCCTGCGGGTTATTCAGCAAATTAACCGTATGGCAGGCCATCTCGCTGACATAGATATAAAAGACTCCGGCATCGTCTCGCACAAAAGGCGCGTAACTGATGTCAGGAACACCGGTTGCTGAAGCCGTCGACAGTAATAGCGTTTGCTGCGATGCCATCAGCTCCTGATAACGTTGGGTAATGTCTTCAAGCTCTTGTTTGGTTATTTCGCTCATTGGTAATCTCCG
>DATBQC010000852.1:0-1998 GCA_036561065.1 Methylobacter sp.
CAGCAGCATGCGCCGAAAGGACCCAGCGGCCGTCCCGCAACTCGATCTCTTCGACTTCAATTCCAGGACCGAAGGTCAGTTTGATTTTCTTTCGCATGCCTTCCCCTGCACGGAAGGCGCAACCTTGGCAATCAGCTCCACGGAGAGTGACGAAGACCCCAATTAAGTGCAGTGCGACAGCGATTGGGCTGAACCGCTCAAAGCCGATTGATCGAGAAATAAGAGCGCCCGCTGGTCAATGTCGTGTCTATCAATTGCGCACAAGGGTATGCGGATATCTTTAACAACGTATAGAAGGCTTCGATTTCTCAATCAAATAATATTAATGGGGCCTGATCGGAATATCTCTGTATACCGACGCGCTATCCATTTTTTGTTCGTGTGGCAAATGCATTAATCGTATTAATGCGCAAACTTGACAGCAAATGGCAATTGCGGCGTGCTGCGGGATTTGCTCCGCTAGCGCGCCAGTTTGTGGCATGTTCCGATAATCTGTTGTCGAAGCCATTCGTGCGCCGATTCTTTCTCCTGTAGTGGATGCCACACCATGATCAAATCAAGTTCCGGACAATTCATAGGGAACGGCATCATCTTGAGCGGCGCCAGTCGAACGAAATGTTCTGCCAGGGTCAGAGGCACCGAAAATACTAAATCCGTGTTCGCAAGAATCCGTGGGACAGAGAGAACGTTTGGCACTATCAATGAAACTTTTCTCTTCACACCAAGTTCCTTTAGGTGACTATCGATCAAACCAGAACCTGTTTCATGGCTAGACGTTACCATGTGACTGCTAGATATAAATTGCTCAAAAGATATACTTGCGCCAGTAAGAATCGGATGGTCATTTCTTACTAAACACGTGAATTTGTCTGACATAATTGTTGTTTGACGAACATATGGGTGTGGATTTAGAAGGTCCTTAAAGCCAATAACAAGATCAACGCTATTCTTGTCAATAGCTGTGTAAGGAACGGCGCTACGCGTCGGCTTTACGTGTATTTGAATGTTCGGCGCGACCTTGTGAGTAGCTTCGATAAGTGGAGGAAAAATGATGAAATCGACATAATCGTTTGTTGCAATCACAAAGCGCCTTTCGCTCGTCGCTGCCACAAATTTAGATTGCTTATTAATAAGTATTGCGACTTCCCCCAAGATGTGTGACGTGGGCTCGAGCAATGACAGCGCTTTTTCAGTTGGCTCCATTCCTTTTGACGTCCTCATGAGTAACGGATCATCGAGCTGTTGTCGTAGTCTCTGCAATATATGACTCATTGCCGAGGGGCTAACGAACATCTTCTCCGCGGCCCGAGAGACGCTGCGTTCCTCCAACAAAAATTTAAGGGCGACTAGAAGGTTGAGATCGAAGTTTCTTACCTCAGACATTTGGTCCGCTCACCACAAATTTCCCTAATGCCATATAGGCCATTTTGCGTTGGACGAAGGAAGCAAATTTGACGGCGCTAGCCCGGATTTCTCACGCACCCGACGCTTCGATGCGCCCCGGTCTCGATGCGCCTGAGATCAGGTGAGAAATCCGGGCTGGCTTCATGACTGTTTTGCACTGGACGATGAAAACTTTTCAATTTCGTTCCTCAGCTTCGCAGCTTAAAAAACGGGCGGGTTTTGTGAAACGTCCGCGAAAGCCGCAGGAGGAGACGCCATCCAACGAGCGTCCCTTGCGTTCAAAGGGAGAAATAAATGACAAGCAAGATTCTCGGAGAGGTGTTGG
Source organism: Methylobacter sp. (assembly GCA_036561065.1). Taxonomy (GTDB): domain Bacteria; phylum Pseudomonadota; class Gammaproteobacteria; order Methylococcales; family Methylomonadaceae; genus Methylobacter_A. The sequence continues at coordinate 1,730 of DATBQC010000852.1, forward strand.
CCGCCAACGCTAAATATGTCGGGAGTTTTGGCGACAAGGGACAACTCGCGCTGCCTCCAGCGCGGCGCTTCGCCATTCTGACCTGCATGGATGCGAGACTCGATCCAGCAAAATACGCCGGCCTTTCTGAAGGCGATGCGCATGTAATCCGTAATGCCGGAGGCCGCGCCAGCGATGACGCCATCCGTTCGCTCGTTATCTCGCATAAGCTGCTCGGAACGCTGGAATGGTTCGTGATCCATCACACCAATTGCGGCATGGAGCTGTTC
>DATBQC010000853.1:0-1692 GCA_036561065.1 Methylobacter sp.
GCCGACCGCAATATCAAGGGCGAATGTCCGAAATGCGGCAGCAAGGACCAGTATGGCGACAACTGCGAAGTATGCGGCGCCGCCTACGATCCGACCGAATTGAAAAATCCGTACTCAGTGCTCACCGGCGCCACGCCGGTAATGAAGCCGGCTGAACAATATTTTTTCAGACTCTCGGATTCGCGTTGCGCGGTTTTCCTGCAGGATTGGCTGAATACACCCGGCCGCCTGCAACCGGAAATGGTCAACAAGGTCAGCGAGTGGCTCGGCAACGAAGGCAAGGATCTGGCCGACTGGGATATCTCGCGCGATGCGCCGTATTTCGGGATTCCGATACCCGATGCGCCGGGTAAATATTTCTATGTCTGGCTGGATGCGCCGGTCGGTTATCTTGCGAGTCTGAAAAACTATTGCGCAAAAATCGGCATCGATTACAAGGCATTCCTGGAAGATCGCGCGACGGAGCAAATACATTTCATCGGCAAGGATATCGTTTCCTTCCATCTGCTGTTCTGGCCGACGATGCTTAAATTTTCCGGTCATCCCGTGATCGACCAGTTGAAGGTCTACGTGCATGGCCATCTGACCGTCAATGGCGAAAAAATGAGCAAGTCGCGCGGCACCGGAATTTCGCCATTGCGCTATCTTGAGATCGGCATGAATCCGGAATGGCTGCGTTATTACATCGCGTCCAAGCTGAATGCAAGGGTTGAGGATCTGGATTTCAATGGAGACGATTTTATCGCCAAGGTGAATTCGGATTTGATTGGGAAGTATGTGAATATTGCGAGCAGGTGCGCGGGATTCATCACGAAGCGCTTCGAAGGAAAGCTAAGCGAATGCGACAAGAAGGCAGAGACCTTGCTTTGGCGACTTCAAAACGACGATGAATGCTGGAGCAAAATCGGGCTTTTATACGAAGACCGGGAATATGGCAAAGCCATACGTGAGATCGGCCTGCTCCTTGATCAAATCAATCAGTACATCGATAGCGAGAAGCCGTGGGAACTTGCCAAAGTCAATACTGACACAAACATAGACTGCCTACACAAAGTTTGTTCAACGGCACTTAATTTTTTCTGGTACGTGACTGTTCTACTACGTCCCATACTGCCAGAAGTGGCAGCACAAGTTGGCGTCTTCCTGAATCTTTCGGAAAAGCAGCTTCAATGGGGTCAACACAATGCAATTCCACCTGGCCATACCATCAACGCTTACTCGCATTTGATGACGCGCGTCGATCCAAAAATGCTGAGCGCATTATTCGAAGCCGAGACCGCCCCCTCTCCCGCATCAGCGGGAGAGGGCCGGGGTGAGGGCAACCACGCCCAACCAACCGCGAACCGCGTCCCAACCGCCCTGATCGAGCTCGCCCGCAAGCTGCGCAAGGACCAAACCGACAGCGAATCACTGCTTTGGCAACTGCTACGCAACCATCAACTGGAAAATGCCAAATTCCGACGCCAGCACCCGGTCGCCGTCAGCGATCATAAATTCATTCTGGACTTTTACTGCGAGGAAGCAGAACTGGCTGTCGAACTCGACGGCGGTCAGCATGCCGAACAACACGCGAAAGACATGGAGCGCGATCGTTTGCTGGCGGCAAATGGGGTGAGGGTCATGCGCTTCTGGAATAATGAAGTGTTGACGCAAACGGAATCGGTGTTGGAAGTGATTGCGCAGGGGTTGTCT
>DATBQC010000854.1:0-1936 GCA_036561065.1 Methylobacter sp.
TCGTGAAAATGCTGCCATGCATCCTTGACGGAGAATATGACATTCAAAGCGGCCTGATTGACGAAAACCGGCTTGATCTTGTTAGTACCCGCAATATCCGCATCGGTGATGGCTCCGCCAGCTTGTAATTTTTCAATGAAACCAGTGGCCAGCTTTTCCGGGATCGCGGGCAACAGGTTCTGAAGTTGGGCGGATGGGGTGAATTTATCGGCTATCTTTTTGCTCGCGGGGTCGTTTGCCGCGTATTTTGATACATGAAAAACATTATCAACATCGACGGCCTGCTCTGAGAAAGCGACTTTGCGCGTCGCAGAAACGTTTGCCGAGATGTAATCCAGAAGCCCCTGGTAGACGTCTTTATCCGAACTTGGCGATGCCTGAGCTGTGTCGGAAGCCGTTACCGGTGGTTTGTCCTTACCTTTCTGAGCGGCCACTTTGCTTTTTTCAGGGATGGCTGCCGGTTTGCCTTTGTCGGCAACGGCAAGTTGTTTGCAGCCTGCAAGCGCAAAGGCCAGCGCAAAAAGAAGAACTATTTTTTTAAGGTGCTTAGTCATATTCAACACAATATACGCCAGATTTTATCGAGCGACTTTATCGCGCAACTTCAGCACCCCAGCCATCGTAATAGCCACCTTCAGATGCGGCAAGAGTGTTAAATTTTTCACGCAATGCCTCAAGTGCAGGCAGTTCCGGAAGCATGGATTTTTTGGCCTGGATAACGTACTCAGTACTAGATAGCGATTTACCGACCGAAGTTGCATAGCCATCGGTCTTTAATTTCGCGGCGATCTTTTTGGCATTCTCTTTTGCCGGAAAGTATAAAAAGAACACGATCTGATGAGGCTTGCTGAGATTCGAGCCAACGTTAGCTAATTGAGATATCACCTGCTCATCAGGATTCAAGGTGGCGGATAAGCTATTGTCTGAATAAAAAGTGAGCGTGCTGATAACGACTAATAAGATGACCGAAAGTGAAGATTTCATATTTAACAAGATAGCTTGTATGCAATGTAGGGGAAGTAAGAGATTATACAGTTCGTAAGGATGGGCAGTTCGTTGCCCACCCTCCCAGACTAACCTGATTGTAGCGTAGAGAAAGCTTCGGTTGAAAGGTGCTGATGAATGTCCACTATTGGGTCAAAGCGGACATTCGGATTATCACTTACCGTCATTATTTTGATCGGCCAGCTCTCCAATGAGCGTGTAAAAATCTATGCCAGAACCGACTCCGGGGGTAGTTGGCATACCAGTACAGGCTAGTTCTACGGTCTTTTTATCACGTTCTACAATAACACCATAAAAGGTATTGGTTTCAGTCTCATCAACATCAATACTGTAATTAGCATCCTTATTTTTGAAGCCTATAGAGTGCATAAAGCCATGATATGGATGGTGATATTCAGCTTCAAACTTGGCCAAAGAACCTTTCTTCTCCTTAGGGAAAACAAGCTCTATGTTATTTTTCTTCCCAAACCTGTATTGCAGCCATGCGTCTGTTATTAATTCATGTTTTTCTAAATCCCAATAATTACTTCCGCAAAGAGAAACAATTTTCTCACTAGATTTAATAGTGCATGTGAAATAGTTAATTTCGTCTTTTTTGCAGAGAGTATCTGCAACCGAAGGAAAGCTGACAAAAAAGAAAATTATAAAAAATAGTCGAGAGAATGATAAATTTTTCATGATTAGGCTTATTGTAGTTTAGAAAAAGTTCAATCTGATGTGAAACCGAACATCCCCTATTGGCCGATAGCAGCCATTCTGATTTTCAGAGGCTCACTCGTTCGCCTGATTTTCCGCCAGCACCTTGCCGAAATTGACCAGTTGTTGGGCGTTCATGTCCGACATGGCGATGTAGTGCAGGTCGGCGGCGTTCCAGGTGGTGGTGTGGAAGCCGTTGATGTCACCTAGATGTGACGGGAATTGCCGGTAGACG
>DATBQC010000855.1:0-7998 GCA_036561065.1 Methylobacter sp.
GGCGCCCGAGGCGTAGCGGTAGTTATTGAAGCCAAGCATCTGTGCATGATGATGCGCGGTGTTGAAAAGCAAAATTCGGTGATGACAACTTCGGTGATGACGGGGGTTTTCCGTAAAGAGATCAGCACCCGTTCGGAATTCTTGAACCTAATCAACCGTCAGGCCTGAAGTCGAACCCATGGCAGCAAAAAAGACAGGCGTATTATTGGCAAATCTGGGTTCGCCCACCGCGCCAACTACATCGGCAGTCAGACGGTTTCTTAAAGATTTTCTTTGGGATCCGCGCGTCGTCAATCTGCCAAGACCTGTGTGGTGGGTGATACTGCATTTTTTTGTGCTGCCTTTTCGGCCTCGTAAATCGGCCTTAGCCTATCGCAAGATCTGGCATGAAAAAGGTTCGCCATTAATTTTCTTAACCCTGCAATTGGCCGAGCGGGTTGCCGATAAACTACATACCAAGGGCGTCACTACCCAGCATGTAATGCGCTACGGGGAGCCTTCCATCGCGAAGCAGTTAAAAGCGTTCAAAACGGCAGGCGTTGATAACTTGATCGTCCTGCCGTTGTATCCGCAATATTCATCGACCACCACCGCATCCATCTATGACGATGTGATTAAGGAGTTGAATCAGTGGAAACATCTGCCAAACATTCACTTTATCAGCGATTATCACCAACACAGTCACTATATTGCTGCGGTTGCCGAATCCATTGAGCAGAGCTGGCGGGAACACGGCAAAAACGAGCTGCTGTTAATGTCCTTTCACGGACTGCCCGAGCAACTGACTAAATGGGGCGACCCTTATTTTCACCAGTGCCATAAAACCGCAGCCCTGATTGCCGAGAAACTGGGCATTGACGAAAAGCAATGGATGATTGTGTTCCAATCGCGTTTCGGCAAGGCGCAATGGCTAAAACCTTATTGCGTAGATACGTTAAAGGAGCTTCCAGGGCGCGGCATTAAAAAGGTAGATGTTGTTTGTCCGGGGTTTGCAGTGGATTGCCTGGAAACGCTTGAAGAAATCGCGATAGAGAACAAAGCTGTTTTTATGGGGGCCGGCGGCGAAGAGTATCGTTATATAGCGGCGCTGAACGATTCGGAAATTCATGTTGATGCTATAGTTAATCTTCTTGAACAGAAGCTTTAATTTAAGACATTGCACCACGAACAACTGCATGGAAGCAGGAGGTAGAGCACCAACAGTAGGCGCTTTAGGCGACGCATGGAGCAGTTGCCGAGACACGAAGAACACGAAGTTTTTATTGTGGCTTTTTTCTTCGTGCCCTTCGTGTCTTCGTGGTGAATTAGTCAATCTGCTTATATTTATTGATTGAATATACGTACTTTTGGTGTTGCAAACGACGGACAAAAAGGCTAACCAGATGAACCAAACACTATTAGAAAACTGGCAAGACAGCAATTGGCCGACCATCAAATCCAGCAAGCCGCTGGATACCGGCGATGGCGTTATTGACCAAAGAACCTTCAACACCATAGAAGTCGATGAGCTGTTCGATGCCGTCAATCATGCATCAACGATTGCCGGGCAAGCGGTATTGTTTCGCTCTTTAGCTCAACCGCTGAATGATCTGGATCAGATCAAGGCCAAACAGCAAGCCGTTGAAGAGCTTCGCAGTAACCCGGCGCTCAAAGAACAGCTCGAACAAATCATGCAATACGCCGTACCCAACGAAAAAAACTTCTATCTACTGTTGTTCGGCGAGTTTCTGGGCACCTTCGGCACAGCCAGAGAAGACCATGAAATCGAAGGCTACGGCTATCTGCAATATAAGCGCGGCATCCGTTTTATGCTGGAGCTGGTCGACCAGGTTCAATCCATCGAATCCCCGCAAAGCGATTATCTGAAAGGCATTTTCGACAAGATCAAAGCCTTCGCAGAATCAAGGCCTTATTCATTAATGGACGGACCGGTTTATATCACTGAAAACAATATTCAGTGCAAGGAACAAAGGCAGGGGGCGTTTTCGCCTGCGGTTATTTTCAAACCCCGGCTATTCAAACCGTTGCTGATCAGCCTGTTTTTCGGCATCGTCTGGACGTTGGCGCATTTTTTCCCCACCGACATGTTTCAGGTTTCAACCGAGGCCATCCCGACTGCAACCATTTTCTTCGTACCTTTGTTGCTGGCTTACTACCCCATCGTCGGCGGCTTTGATCGGGACAGCTGCATTATCCCGCTAAGAAACGAGTTCAAAAAATCCCCGGCGGTAGCCGAAACCTTGGATGCGCTGGGTCAGCTTGATGAATTACTTTCATTTATAAAATTTTCCGAAGCATTCGGCGGCAACAAAGTGTTGCCTGAACTGGTTGACGCGCCGCATCACCGGATAAATCTGGAAGATGCCAGAAACCCGGTTTTAGGCAAACAAAACCCGGAATATGTCGGCAACGATTTTGTTCTGGATGATGACAAACTGGTATTGATCACCGGCCCCAACAGCGGCGGCAAAACGGCTTTTTGCAAAACCGTCACCCAAATCCAGCTGTTGGCGCAAATCGGCTGCTTCGTTCCGGCCAAATCGGCAACGCTGACCGTCGCCGACCGGATCTTCTACCAAGCCCCCGAAATCAGCCACCTGGATGACGGCGAAGGCCGCTTCGGCACCGAATTGAAACGCACCAAAGACATTTTCCTGGCCGCAACCGCAAAAAGCCTAGTGGTGCTGGACGAATTATCCGAGGGCACGACCTTCGAAGAAAAAATGGAATCGTCGTCGAATGTGTTGAATGGCTTTTACCGGAAAGGCAACAGCACCATTTTAATTACCCATAACCATCAGCTGGTCGATCATTTTGTCGCCCAAGGCACAGGCTTGCCCAAACAGGTCGAGTTTGCCAATGATGCGCCGACCTACAAACTGATCCCCGGCATTTCAAGGGTCAGCCATGCCGATCGCGTGGCGAAAAAAATCGGCTTTTCCAAAGAAGACATCGACAACTATCTGGCAGATTCAGAATGAAAATAGGCACCGCATTATCAAACAGCGCAACCAAAGCCCTGCTGCTCGGCAGCGGCGAGCTGGGCAAGGAACTGGCTATTGCACTGCAACGCTACGGCGTCGAAGTGATTGCCGTAGACCGTTACCCGAACGCACCGGCGCAACATGTGGCACATCGCAGCCATGTGATCGACATGACCGACACCGAAGCGGTCAAAAAACTGATTGCGCTGGAACAGCCGAATTTTATCATTCCGGAAATTGAAGCGATTGCGACCCAGGCGCTGATCGACATTGAAGCGGAAGGCGGATGCACCGTGGTGCCTAACGCACGGGCAATCCAACTGACCATGAATCGGGAAGGCATCAGAACCCTGGCCGCCGAACAGCTTGAAATCCCCACCTCCGCCTATGCGTTTGCAGAAAATTTTGAGCAATTGCAAGCCGCAGTTAACGGCGGCATCGGTTATCCGTGCTTTATCAAGCCGACCATGTCATCATCGGGCAAAGGCCAGTCGATGGTTAAAAGCGCCGATCAGCTTAAAGCGGCCTGGGATTACGCCAAATCCAGCGGCCGAGTCGATACCGGCAAGGTCATCGTTGAGGCGAAAATCGACTTTGATTTTGAAATCACCTTATTAACAGTGCGCGCCCTGAATCAACGCGGCGAAGTCGAGACCCACTTTTGCGCGCCGATAGGCCACGTGCAGGAAAACGGCGATTACCGCGAAAGCTGGCAACCGCAAGCCATGAGTGCCGACGCCATCAAAGCATCACAGGACATTGCGTTCAAAATAACCAATGAAATCGCCGGACTCGGCCTGTTCGGCGTTGAACTGTTCATCAAAGGCGACAGCGTCTGGTTTAGCGAAGTCAGCCCCAGGCCGCATGATACCGGCATGGTGACGATGGCCACCCAGAAACAAAACGAGTTTGAATTACACGTCAGAGCCATCTTGGGCTTGCCCGTCGATACCGGCATGCACAGCACAGGTGCCAGCGCCGTTATCTTGGGCGGCCTGGATGCACAAGGCGTGATCTACGAAGGGCTGGACAAGGCGCTTGCCGTGCCTACCAGCGAAGTCCGTTTATTTGGCAAGCCTGAAGCATTTACCAACAGGCGCATGGGTGTTGCGTTAGCTACCGCTGAAACAGTCGATGAAGCCAGAAACAGAGCTGTCAAAGCCGCAACAATGATCGTTATTAAAACCTAACCGATAGGTGACAATATGATGAGAATCGCCGTTATCTTAACCACATTACTCATCTCAATTGAGGTGCAGGCCGACATCTATAAATTTATCGCCAATGACGGCCGCATCTACTATACCGACAAGCCTAAAAACAGCCTGTACAAACGCATCATACGAACGCGGCCGATCAATTATTCCGCCGCCTTGCCCTATATGGGCACCAACAAAAAGAAGTTCGCCGATCTTATTGCCGAGGCGGCCGATCGGCATCAGGTCGATGCTAGACTGTTACACGCCGTTATTCAGGCCGAATCCGCTTACGATGCCAACGCAATCTCCACAGCCGGAGCCGTAGGCTTAATGCAGCTAATGCCGGATACAGCCAGACGCTACGGCGTTAGTAATCGGAATGATCCCGTCCAGAATATCGACGGCGGCACCCATTATTTAAAAGACTTGCTGAGGATGTTTAATTCGAACCTGAATCTCGCCGTTGCCGCATACAACGCTGGCGAAAACGCGGTGATCCGGTACAACCACACCATCCCGCCCTACCCCGAAACCCAGAATTACGTCAAAACAGTAATGTCTTTGTATTACAGGCGATCTTGAACTGGCTCATAACCTGTTGGGTAGAACAAACAAGGAGCCAAGCATGATAAACGCAAGCGACACTGTCGACTTAAGTCGTTTCACCAGTGCGCAAGAGAGCATCTATGATAGCGTCCTCACAGAGCTAAGAAACGGCCGGAAACGAACTCACTGGATGTGGTACATCTTCCCGCAAATTGATGGCTTGGCCCATAGCTCAACATCAAAATACTATGCCATTAAGAGCATAGAAGAAGCGCGGCAATACCTAAATCATCCTGTTCTTGGAAAAAGACTATTGGAATGCGCAGAAGCGATTCTTACCATTGAAGGAAAATCAATTTCAGAAATCTTTGGTTATCCTGATAATCTAAAGCTTAAATCTTCCATGACGCTGTTTGCCTATGTGGCGGACCAATGTTCCGTGTTTGTCCGTATTCTTGACAAGTATTTTAATGGCGAGCAAGATGCTTTGACGCTCCAACTATTAAGGGTAAATGAGCCAGAGTAACCCTTAGATGGCTTGCCTTCCACATGTAATTGAAGTGGGGGTTATGAAACGCTGTCAGGCGCATTATTTATAGGCTGGGATTCGCCGCGAGGCAATCCACCGCAACTGCGACAGACTTTCATCGGCGTTGTGCGTATGTGGCGGTGGATTGCCTCGCGCCCCGTTAGAACACAAAGTGAAACCGCTATACGTGACTTATCAATTTAACTTGGGATTTAGTATGCAAACCAGCAGTCAATTAATGCATCATAATCAAACCACCCTTCCTGAACCTGTTCTGGAAGCCCTGAATCTGCACGAAGGCGATGCGATTGTCTTTGAAATTGATCAGACCGGTGTCCATCTACGCAAAGCGCTGCTCATTGATACAGCCTTTACAAAAGCACTGCAAGGTACCTTGAGCGAATGGGATTCTGCTGCGGATGACGAAGCGTATGCTGATCTTTGAAACCTTTTCCGTTGTGGTAGTGCCTTTTCCGTTCACGGATCAAGATACGACGAAAAGACGACCTGCCGTGGTCTTATCTAATAACTCATTTAACGCTTCAGTAGGACATTCCGTTTTGGCGATGATTACCAGCGCCAAGAATTCCAATTGGTTGCACGATATAACTATTTCCGACTTGAATAGCACCGGACTTTCTGCAGCTTCCATTGTCAGAATGAAATTATTCACCCTGGATAATCGCTTAATTATCAGGAAAGCAGGTATTTTGGCTCATAGCGATCAGCAAGCAGTTATCACAGCTTTCAATCAGTTGTTTGATATAATGTAGGTAGTGCGCTTCACAGCAGCTTGTTGATCTTGATCGTTGCGTTACTTAGAAATCGACGAGGGTTGTTATGAAACATCAATTTTATGTTGTACCGACCTTGATGCTGTTGTCAGCCGTAGCATGGGGCGACGGATACCGGGGCTATAATTCTTACGGAGCCTACGGTAACCCTTACCCAGCAAACGCGCCTCAGCTCTATGGCAATCAAGGGCATTACCAGAGGCCTCCTAGCAATAATCCATATGCCCCGAATGCTGCATCGAACGCCTATGGACATTACGGAAATCCGCACTCGGCTTATTCGAACGGCTCCCCGTATGCCGCCGATAATCCATACAACTCACCGAATCCGCATAACGCCAACGGTAACCCCTACGCTGCTGATTCGGTCAACACCCCGTATAACGACGTCCCGAGTAACGCAAGGAATCTGTATGGAACCTACGGCACCCCTTACAATCCGAACTCAACTCCATACCCGCCAAATTCAATGAACAACCCGTATGTTCCCAATAATCCATACAGCCCAAACAACGTAGCGTCTCCGTATGATCCTAATTCCGCTTATCCTCAAGATTTAACCAACAGCCCATATAGTACAGGCAATCCATATTCTCCCGATTCTTTCAATAACCCGTATTGAGTCGATGGCTCAACCTTATTATGGGCGGCCCATAAAAACCTGCCTCCCTACGGCCAGTTTACGATTTCGCCCGGCTGACCACATAAACGCCGATTAACACCAAAGCCGTCCCGGCCAGCTGCGCTATCGTCAACGTCTCGCCTAACAATAAAAATGCCAACGCCAACGTACCGATCGGTCCCGTGGAACTGATAATGGATGCGGAACCCGCACCGATGCGCCTGATCCCGGCATTCATAAAAAATGCCGGCAACACGGTAGAGAAAATCGCCATGATCAGCGCCAGCCAATAAACATTGGTCGGCAAATCCAACAGTTTAACGCCATGCCGAATCACAAAATGCAGCCCGGTCGCAAGACAGGCGACCGTCATCGAATAGGCGGTAAAACGCGTCGAGCCTATCCGCTTGACCATCACGCCGCTGCCCATCAAAAAGAAGGCAAACGCAATGGCGCTAGCCAAAACCAATACCGAACCTAACAACAGCCCCGATGACGCCATTGCCGCCCTGTTATCGACAAACACCAAAATCATCCCAGCATAGCTTAAAGCCAATGCAAGCGCTTGGTGCCTATTGATGGCTTTGCGTTGCAGCGCCGCCGTAAATAAAACGACAAAGGTCGGATAGAGGAATATGATCAAGCGCTCAAGGCCTGCCGAGATATATTGCAGCCCTGCAAAATCAAGAAAGCTGGCAATGTAATAACCCAATAAGCCTAAGCCGAAAATCATCAGCCAGTCTTGTCTGTTTAAACGCTGCGCATCTTCTGCTGTCGAATCATTGGCCGGCCATAATGCAACGACCAGAAAGAACGGCAAGGAAATCGCCATGCGCAGCACCATCAAGGTGATCGCATCCAGTTGAAGACTGTAACTGTAAGCTAATTTGACCAACACCGCTTTGGCCGAAAAGCCGAACGCGCCGAGTAAAACAAACAGATAGCCGAAAATAGCCTGACGGTTTTTTTGCGGTATAACGGATTCGGGTTGATGCACAAACTTCTCCTTAAGATGGAAAAACTGCGGATCTTGCCGGAAAGACTTAACTAAGCAATGGGGACAAAACCCGCAGTTGCTTAGCTAAAATGGAATTAATGAACCAAAAAGACAGCACTGCGGCGAAAGCTAATAATCTTTCGCAGCCATCGCGTGTTGAGTTTTAGGAATAAGGTCATAGGGTTCATGTTTTGTATTCTATGAATACGGTTGTGCGTTGTCAATTTACGTTGCATGATAAAATCAAGTTCAACCAACAACGGGTTCAAACTCATGAATCACATTGCCATAAAAATGCTGATGGGAGATAAAGGCAAATATCTCGGT
>DATBQC010000856.1:0-2664 GCA_036561065.1 Methylobacter sp.
TTTGGAATCCTCATCATGGCTCAGTTCGATAATGTCAGCGTCAAAAAGAAGGCCAACGTCTATTTTGACGGCAAGTGTGTCAGCCACACCATCCTCATGCCTAACGGCACGCGCTCTACGGTGGGCGTGATATTCCCCAGCGTGCTCACTTTCAATACCGCATCGCCGGAATTGATGGAGATCAACCTGGGCGAGTGCAAGGTACGCCTGAAAGACGAGACCAACTGGACCACCTACAAGGCAGGCGACAAGTTCTCGGTGCCGGGTAATTCATCCTTCGAGATAGAGACCGTCGAAATGTTGGATTACGTCTGTCACTTCGAATGAAATGATCACGCCAGCTTATGTCCAGCTGATGGCTGAATATAATCAGTGGATGAACGATAAGCTCTACGCCTGTGCAGCCCAGTTGAGCAGTGAGCAATTTGTGGAAGATAGAGGTGCATTTTTCAAATCCATGCACGGTACGCTGAAACATCTGATGTGGGCCGACGGGCTATGGCTCTCCCGCTTTTTGGGAACATCCGGTGAAGCTGCCGTGTCGAATCTGGAGAACATGGAGCTTGCGGACATGGTGCAACGCAGAGTCGAGCTGGATGCGGCGATCTTGAAGTGGGCGCATGGCTTGGACGCAGCATGGCTGGATCAGCCGTTGACCTGGTTCAGCAATCTGTACCAGCAGACTTTCAGCATGGCAGGCTGGTCGGCGGTCACGCATTTTTTTAATCACCAGACCCATCACCGCGGACAGGCAACGACGTTGCTGATGCAGTTCGGCATAGATCCCGGCGTGACCGATCTGGTATTTATGGGTGCGTCTAAATAATTCGTTATGAATGGAGTGAGAGATGCCTTCTTTTGATATTACTTCTGAAGTAGACATGGTCGCGTTGAAGAACGCGATCGACGTGGCTGACAAGCAGATCACCAATCGTTACGACTTCAAAGGCACTAGCGCCAAAGTCGAGTTGAACGAAAAAGATAAGCTGATCACGCTGTTCGGCGACTCTGATTTTCAGTTGGACCAGATCAAGGACATTCTCTTTCCGGCGTTGGAAAAGAAAGAGCCTGAAAGCAGCAAGCGCATGGAACAACTGGATGTGCAGAAGATCTCCGGCAACAAGGTCAAGCAGACCATGAAGATACGCGACGGCATAGACTCCGAATTAGCCAAGAAGATCAGCCGCCTGATCAAGGATTCCAGCCTTAAGGTACAGGCCAGCATCCAGGGTGAGGCGGTGCGCGTCAACGGTGCCAAACGCGATAACTTGCAGGACGCTATCGCATTAGTGAAGAAATCGATTACGGATTTCCCGCTGAAATACGGAAATTTCAGGGATTGATATGATGCCTTTGCGGGAGGTAAATCGCAGGGTGTTAATGGCAGCTGTCATGCTGCTCAGTATATGTTTGGCGGGTTGTATCGACGAAGATGTGGTGGTGAAGGTGAAGCCGGATGGTTCAGGTACTGTGGTTGAGCGCATATTGATTAAAAGTGCTCTGTTTATGAAAGATGCTAGCGGTAAACCCATCTCGACCCCAGCAAAACCGCTAAGTGATTATGCGGTCACCATGAAAATCGCAAGTTACGGCGGCAAGGTACGACTTGTTTCCAACCAACCTGTAACAGACGGAGGCGCGGTGGGTTATCGGGCGGAGTTTGCTTTCGATGATATTAATCAATTCAAATTGCCAGCCAATCCAAACGCAGGAATAGGCGGCGATTTTTATACTTTCCACCAAACTACGGGCGCAACGACAAGGTTGCAAGTGATTAATTCCAAAGACTGGTTGCCAAAGTCTCCAGAGGGGAAAATGCCGGAAGAAAAGCAAATACCGGAAGAAGAGAAAAAAGCGGAGGCTGATGCGATTAAGAAATTGACGGCCGATATGGTCAAGATGCTTGACGGCGCAAAAATCAGTTTTAGAGTCGAGGTTGAAGGGAAGATACTGCAATCGAATGCACAATTCCAGACGGATTCTGGAGTGGATCTGATGAACATGGATTTTGGTCTGGCGGCAAAATCTCCAGATTTTGAAAAAACGATGGCGATAGGAACGGGTTCGGTAAAACCGACAAGAGAAGAGCTGTTGGCAGTACATGTGCCTGGTTTGCACATGGAATTGCAAAAAGAGATTTTTATCGAATATCAATAATGATTGGCGGGATAGATAAAACGTCATGAACTTGTCGAAAGGCAAGATGTCTTCAAGACTCAGCAAGGAAAAGTAATGTTAAAAGTAGGTTTTGTAGGTTGGCGCGGTATGGTGGGCTCTGTGCTCATGCAACGCATGCGCGACGAGCGGGATTTCGACCTGATAGCTCCGGAGTTCTTCACCACCTCTAACGTGGGCGGTAGTGCTCCCGACGTCGACAAAGATGTGCCTGCGCTCAGGGACGCAATGGATATCGCCAGACTCAAGGCGCTGGATGTCATCGTCTCCTGCCAGGGCGGCGATTACACCAGCGACATATTCCCCAAGCTCAGAAACGCTGGCTGGAACGGCCATTGGATAGACGCAGCCTCTACCCTGCGTATGGAACAAGATGCCGTCATTATTCTCGATCCGGTGAATAACCATGTCATCCAGCATGCGCTCAGCAATGGCGGACGCAACTGGATAGGCGGCAATTGCACCGTGTCCCTGATGTTGATGGGCATC
>DATBQC010000857.1:0-2566 GCA_036561065.1 Methylobacter sp.
TCCGCGACCTATTTGTAAGGCGAGGTGCTACCGACACCGAATTAGGTAATATTGGAACAGATTTTGCCATACGCAATGACATTTCAACACAGGAATGGCATTTCGAAGCTCAATTTGCCCACAGCCATATTCTTGAGAAGATCATTCAACGGGTCTTTCAAGATTGGGGGCAAGCTTCAGCACCTACGGAAGCAAAAGGTAAAGTGATCTATGTTTATATCCATTCGGATGAAGACATAATTCAAATCGAGACGAAAATAAACAGTGTATTTTCTTCGGAGCTAACGCGTACCAGCTATAAATTAGCACCGATTTGGATCGTAGGTGTATCTGATCAAGATGGGACATTAGCGGATCATATCGGTCGTCTCCATTTGTTTGATGAACAGATGAGCCTAGAGGATCGTGAACGTTTTCGCCGTTTTGTACCGGAAGAAATAGAACGCAGTCGGCAGGCCCTTAAGGAGGGATCACAAGAAGCCATTAAAAGGCGGTTGTTTTGGGTTGCCGGTTTCCAAGATATTCCTGAAGGACGGTTAAAACAAGTCGGAGACGCAATTTTTAGTAAGGTTTATCCTCATGCATTACCTTTTCCATTCGATGGTTTTGCAACCACGGCGGGTGGAGGTGCAGCCGATTGTGCTCAACTAACAAGAAGTTTGGTCGCCCGTCAGGTTGATGGTAATTGGGTACAAGCTCAACCTAAGCGATTGCAAAATCGAGTGACTTCTTTATTGGTTCGTAGTTGGAAAGCACTTTCTTCTAATGGCAAGTTGACGGAGCCGGTTGAACCTAATGTAAAAGCCGCTTTTGAATGGCTACAGCAAAGTCATCAAGATGATCCGAAGCTTACACTTTATAAGTCTTTCAAAGCTTTAATTGCTCCCCCTTATGGGATGAATGCAGCATCGGCTGGGTTAATGTTGGGATTAATGCTGGGCGGTGTAAGTCCTCCTCGGCGTATAGAGCGTAAAGGGGAGATGATCGCTTCAAGTGATTGGGTAAATGAGGCATTTCCAGCTCAAAAGGGTCGTCATTTTCTTGAAAAGTCCATACTTGAACAAAGTACACTTAGATTTTTATCTGAAGATTCTGAAGGACGGTGGCGTAGCTTACTGAACCGTTGGGAGATGGAGAAAAACTACCAAACTATATGTGATATAGCTAAGGAAGCTGCGCAAACCAAGAAAATTGATCCTTTACCTGAAATCTTGGAGGGTACCTACCGCTACTTGCGAGACCATGCTGAGCAAATATCACTGCTGCTTAAAGACGCAAAAGATGAGCTAGATCAGTTGGAACGCAATATTGAAAGAGCGGAACGCCAGAATGCAGTTGGCGAACTGCTAAAAGCAGGAACACGGTTGATCAAAAAAAGGCAAATGATGGAAGATGAAGAGTGTTGGCCTGAGCAGTTTATTCGTGATGGTGACGTTTTGTTATCCATGATTCATCAAATTTTATCAGGGGTTCTGCATGATTGGATGCCTCGTCAAAGTTGCAATTCTACGGTTCAAGTCGGTGAATTTCGTCATCGAATGGAAAAAACTGTCGAAAGTCTTAAGCTGCTTGGATTTAAAACAGAAGCCCAGATTCTGGAAGTACAAGTGCAGCACAGCATCTCTCAGGTTGAAGCAAAACAGAAGTTCTCGTTGACGCTCGCCGAAAGCGAAGACTATCCGCGTCAGTCCGGTCCAACTGAATCTACTCCTGTACGGGATTTACGGGATGCGATTACCAAAGGTGATGATCTTATTAAAGGGGTTCAAGGAGCGCATTCAGTTCTCAAAGCTGACGAAATAAACGCTCGCATCAAGGCTATTGAGACTCGTCAAAATCGGTTACGCGAAATGGTAAAGCGCCATAGTACGACTCTCGGCGACTTATTCAGTCTGACCCTTGAAACCGAAGGAACTTTACGAGATACGTTAGTAAAGGCGAATCGACTAAAAGATATATTCGTTGGAACGTCTGATGAAAGTGAGGTGGCCGATATTGTTACTCAATTAGAGCGAATTCTCACCGATTTAGCGGCATGGGAAAGTATTGATGTTAGTCCTGAACGACTGGATGAGTTGTTAAAACAACAGACTCAACGCCAGGTTAGCGATTTAAAAGACTTTTTAGAGGCTAAAGAAATTGAGTCGGCTTGGGATCTCGGAGCAATCTATGATTCGTTAGCTAAGGAACGAATTGACGCGGCTCAAAAATGCTCTACAGATTGGTTAGCGCCGAGAACGAAGCTTACCGAACAGATTAATTCGTTTGATCTAAGTCGCTGTGTTGCTCTTGAAAAAGAACTTATAGCTGCCCCTGAATATTTATCTGATGATGGCCGAGCTAAAGTTGAGAATTATCTTATTGCCATTCGAACGCGACATGCTGAATTAAGTGAAGAACTAAGACATTCAAAAATTAATGATTGGCAACAACAGTTTTTTTCATTGGAAAATATACAAAAACTAACAAAATATGAAGCCGAACAATTATTGAAAGTACTGAATAATCCACCAGCAGAATTAACGGCTGGAGAACAAAAGGCACTGCAACCGATTGAGACTCAAAT
>DATBQC010000858.1:0-1879 GCA_036561065.1 Methylobacter sp.
ATTTTTCAATGCCTTGGATTTGGAACGAAATTGTTGATTTATGCGAGGCATCAAGAGCCTAACGTTCCTCCGCGCTCACGGAAGATGTCGTCAAAAGCCACTCCCACGCGATTTTTAGCCCGTTCCTCGGACGAATTGCCCAGTAACATGCCACCAACGTCAGCTAGGAAGATTTTGTGGGCTCGCGCAGACAGCTTTCCGTCACGTTCAGCGCATCCCAAGTACCAAAAAGCAAAGCCAAGAGCCACGGTAAGAGGCAGCATTCCAGTTGGGTGAGCAACCTCCCCTCGCTTTATTCCATACCCTGTCTTGCCAAACCAACGAAAGCCGTCATCGATATTTTCATTCAATTGTTGAATGACTACCGAACGAGTTTGTAGGGGGACATCATCCATCAGTTTCTCAAGGACTACCATACTTACGTAAACAGCGGCTTCGAGCAGCGGCGTTTGTGCCTTTCTAAATTCGTTGATTGTGTTGTTCAGCCCCGGAAAACCACTCAAAACAGTCTTAAGTTCGGGAATCATAAAGAGAATTGCGTGGACCTGCGGCACAACTTCGCTGCGATACTTAAATTTCTCAAAAAATGAGAACATGACCGACCCCTGTTGGAAGCTCGAACCAGCCATATCTCTCGCGCCTCAGAACGTCGGCGTCAATGTCGCATAATGTCAAAATATGGAAGCTGACGGGAAGGAGCGCCGCATCGTCGGCACCCGTTGAAAAGCTGGCTTTTGCCTTATATTCTCGGCGTTTCCGCGCGATCCAAAATTCTAACTTTTGCACGTGGGGAGGAGGCTCACAAAGGCGTAAGCTGCCGATTGCTTTGACCCTGAACGAAGCGGGCTGAGAACATGACGTTGTGCATCGTGTGGCGAGATGGATCGAACATCAAGTTTGTTTCCGATTCTCGGCTATCGTTCGGCGGCATGGGAACGAGCGACTTCGGCATCAAGGTCGTTCGCATTCCGTTCAACATCTATGGACCGGATGAGCCCGGTAGCGACAAACCCTTAATCTTATCGGGCGACCTAGGAATGGCGTTTGCGGGGTCGGCAGTTGGCGCTCTGATGGTCAAGGAAGCGCTGGCAGAAGTACTATTCAGCATGCAAGCCGTTCCGGTCTTTGGCGACTACGCGGACTGCGGGATGGACAGTATCGCGGACTTTGTGTTCCGTGCATACGGGGTGATCTCGCAAGAGCTTTGCGCAACAATCTTCGAGCATGGGCGCACGTGCATCGTGTTTGGCGGTTTTTGCGCGACGCAGAATAAGCTCCGCGCTTTCCGCATGGAAACCGATGTGCAAAACCAACGGCACATATCCGAAGTACTGACCAAAGATGCAGATATGGAAATTTTCGGCAGTGGCAAAGGCAAAACTGCTGCGGATTCATTGATGCCCAAGGGAGCGCGGGAACGCGACATAATTGACGTGCTCCAACGTGTCATAGATGATTCTTCTGTTCCAGACGTCGGTGGAAATATACAATACGGCTCTTTCGCGGGCTTAAAGTTCCAGCCCGCAGGTGTAGCCAAGCTTGGCGATGCAGACGAGCTTGGCCATAGCGGGGTGCATTACTGGCGGGGTTCACTGGATCTAAACGGTCCGGACTTCGATCCGATCAATGGGCTTACGCCAAATTTTCCAGTGCTTGATTTAATCTGATAGCCCTGCAGAAGGTCGCATAAGGCCCAATATGTAAACTCCCTGCAAGGGGTGAAAAACGAAGGAAACGCCTGTCACAGGCTGCTTTCCCGCGTGTCACAAAAATCTTGATTTTCGCAACAAAATCCAGTCCCGACGGACCCGGGAAAGGCTCGGTCCTCATTCGGGCCAAACGGCCGCTCCCGGCGCTTCGCAGACGCCGACATCCTCCC
>DATBQC010000859.1:0-2942 GCA_036561065.1 Methylobacter sp.
GGCGTTGGTTAAGCGCAACCACTTTGCTTAGCGTCGAGAAAACCTTAGTAATTCAAAAAGGAGTCAAGTCAATTGTGAATTGATTTTTGTTTTGACTTAACCTGTTTGCGTTGAATTCTTTTCGCGACCTCTGAAGCTTGAGGATCAGGGACTGGCGCTTAAATTGTTTCAACAATCAAATCATTCATAAGCAGCAGTTTAAAGTAAAATGAGCGCCTTTAGAGTTTCCGAATCAGATGCCTGAGTTGGATAAGTTGTCCAATAAAGCGGACACCAAACCGTGTTATTAAGGCCTATCAAAAAGATAATATGCACAACAAACCAATCGAAGTCCTCAAAGCCGTTTTCGGTTATGACAAATTTAGGGGGCAACAGCAGGAAGTCATCGAACAGCTGATAGCCGGGCAGGATGCGCTGGTTCTAATGCCGACCGGCGGCGGCAAGTCGTTGTGCTACCAGATTCCGTCGCTGATTCGGCCCGGCGTGGGCATCGTGATTTCTCCGTTGATTGCGTTGATGCAGGATCAGGTCAGCGCCTTGCTGCAATTGGGCGTTAAAGCCGCTTTTCTAAACTCGACCTTATCGCTTGAAGAATCCCGAAGAATCGAGCAACAGCTGCTTAACGGCGAACTGGACTTGCTGTACATCGCACCGGAACGGCTGACCTCCGAGCGCACCGGCGCACTGTTCCAACGCATCAAGATTGCGCTGTTCGCGATTGACGAGGCGCATTGCGTTTCCCAATGGGGCCACGATTTTCGGGTGGATTATCTCCAGCTGTCCCTGCTGCATGAGCGCTTTCCCGACATACCCCGCATCGCGCTGACAGCGACCGCCGACGACAAAACCCGTGAAGAAATCAAATTACGCCTAAATTTGGAGCAGGCGCAGCTTTATCTTAGCGGCTTCGACCGTCCCAACATCCGTTACCGGATCGTGCTAAAACAAAATGCCCGCGATCAACTGATCGATTTTATCCGAGCCGAACACGCCGGTGACGCCGGGATTGTCTATTGCCTGTCGCGCAAAAAAGTCGATGACACCGCAGAATGGCTCAGGACTAAAGGCGTCAACGCCCTGCCCTATCATGCCGGTATGGACGCCGGTTTGCGCGCCAAGCATCAGCATCAGTTTTTAATGGAAGAGGGTTTGGTGATCGTGGCGACCATCGCGTTCGGCATGGGCATCGACAAGCCCAATGTCCGCTTTGTCGCGCATCTGGATTTGCCCAAAAGCGTTGAGGCCTATTATCAGGAAACCGGCCGGGGCGGGCGTGACGGCTTGCCCGCCAACGCCTGGATGGCTTACGGTTTGCAGGATGTAATCACCTTGCGAAAAATGCTCCAGGACTCCAACGCCGATGAGGCGCACAAGCGCGTTGAATACCACAAACTGGATGCGATGCTGGCCTTATGCGAGCAGGTTCATTGCCGTCGGCAGGCCCTGCTGGGTTATTTTGGCGACCTGCTTGAACAGCCCTGCGGCAATTGCGACACCTGTCTGGAGCCGGTCAATACCTGGGACGGAACGGTGGCCGCGCAAAAGGCGTTGTCCTGTATCCACCGCACCCAGCAACGTTACGGCGTCGGCTATTTGATTGATGTGTTGCGCGGCAAGGCTACCGAACGAATTACCAAAGCCGCTCACGATAAGCTATCGACCTTCGGCATAGGCGCCGATATTGACGAACAACAATGGCATTCGGTGTTCCGGCAGCTGGTCGCGCGGGGTCTGGTTGCCGTCGATTTCGACCGATTCGGCGCGTTGCAGCTGACCGAATCGTGTCGGCCTATTTTGCGCGGCGAGCAGCAACTGATGTTGCGCAAGGATTTGAAAGCCGAGAAAGTTAAGGGTAGCAAGAAGACCAGCAGGGAGTTCGCTAAAGCTGACGATACTCTTCTGTGGAATGCGTTGCGCGCCAAACGCAAGATGCTTGCCGATACTCAGGATGTGCCGCCTTATGTTATTTTTCATGACGCCACCTTGATGGCGATGCTGGAAGCCAAGCCGACCAATCGCCAGCAAATGAGCCTACTGTCCGGTGTCGGCGAACGCAAGTTGGAACTTTACGCCGATGAATTTCTGGCGGTAATCAGCGAGTTTGTCGATCTCAGTAATGGGCCGATTGGCCTGTCGGATACGATGGCCGAATCGGTCGCCTTATTCAGGCTGGGTTACAGCGTAAAGCAGATTGCCCAGCAACGAGAGCTGCAAGAGACCACCATTTACGGGCATCTGGCCCAATCCCTGGAACAGGGAATGTTGGTGTTGGCCGATGTCGTCGAACTGCCTGAGCAGGAAATCAGACAGATAGAGGAGGCTATTATCAATCTGCCCGAAGACCAACGGAACGCGCTCAAACCGGTTTATGAACTGTTTGACGGGCAATACAGTTACGGGGTTTTGCGCTGTGTCAGGGCAGCCTTGCAGCATCAAACGGGGTAACCCACCATGTCACGCCGCTTCCCGGACTGAACTTAGACAGCTCGTTTATGGCAGCCATTCGATACTGAAAGGTAGGCAAGACTTATTGACTGTACATGGACATCCGTGGGGAGATTCAGAGTCAGTATCGTTGACGCGTCCACGCTTCAGCGATGTCCGAGCTAAATGGCTACACTACTTAACCAACACCTTATGTTTCGAACGGGGCAACATGTCCCAACAATTAAATCAGTTTAGAGAACTACCTTATGGTTACAAACCTTATTATTTTTTTCTTGTATTTGGTTGCGGTTATTTATTTCGCAGGCTTTGCGCTCATCGATAGCTCAACGAAGATAAAAATCAAAGAAGTCTACATGTATTCAGGAACACTCGCCCTGATAGGCTGCATTAGCGAGGTGGCTGTCAATAGCTTCTGTAGAGCGGCTTTCGACTCGTCTCTTTGGACATATCTGGTAACACCTGTACACCAGGGCGATACCTCGATTTTTGCGTTT
>DATBQC010000860.1:0-1902 GCA_036561065.1 Methylobacter sp.
AACGGCGAGGCTCCTTTGGCCCCTATACTTATTCCTTGCCAAGCAGTGCGGCGACAATCTCCAGCAAATGCGCAACCTCCACCGGTTTTTGCAGCACATGGTGACCATCAAGCTTTAACTTTTCCAGCGCGACGGGACTTGCTTCTCCAGTCAGGATCACAGCTTTCGCGTTTGCGTGTCGCTGCATGAAGGAAGGGATCAATTCGGAACCCATCCCGTCAGGCAAATGTTGGTCGGTCAAGATTAGGTCAATTTGTGCTGCTTGATTGATAAGCCCCAGTGCTGCAGCCTTGTCGCCGGCAAGCACCGTGGACGCACCGAAACTCTCCAGAAATAACTGAAGGCTGTAGCGCGCGTCGTCGTCGTCGTCGACAATCAATATCATGCCACTGAGCTGTTTGTCCGTAGCGCCTGCCGACGCTTTGGCCGGAACTGGCGGCGCAGGTTCAGCATGGCCTAGCGGCAACCTGAATTTGAAGACCGAACCACGACCGACTCTGCTGGTCAGGGTGATTTCGGAATCAATGCGTTCGCACAAGCGCTTGACGATTGTCAGTCCAAGGCCATAACCACCGGAGCGGCTCACGTCACCCGATTCTGAGCGGTAGAATTCGCGAAATATCTGTTCGCGTTCATATTCGGGGATACCGCGCCCGGAATCCCATACCTCAATCGAACAGGACGCGCCGCGACGGCGGCAGGTCAGCAGCACGCCGCCTCGCTCTGTATACTTGATTGCATTCGCCACCAGATTATCCACGATGCGCTCGATCACGTGTGGGCAACCCATCAACATCAGTTCCGCAGAAAAATGGATCCTCAGTCGGATTCCCTTGGCTGCAGCGAGCGGACCGAAATGCGTCTGCACATGCTCGGCAACCTTGCTGAACCGAATCGCCATGATTTCCGGCTTCTGCAGACCCATGGAAATCTTGATGAAGCCAATCGTCTCGTCAATCAAATATTCGAGGGAACGGAAAGTCTGGCTGAGTTTTTCGACGATAACGTCAATTTCCGGCGTTGTGGAACGACTCTTGAGAACCGAGGTGTACATCCCCATGGCCTGCAACGGTTGGCGAATGTCGTGATTTGCCGACAAGAAGAACATCATCTGCTGAGCGTTGACACGGGACAGTTCCTGCAACGCCTCGTCGCGCGCAAGGCGAATCTTCAACAATTCATCGAGGGTATTACGGATAATGTGGGCCACTATGTAGACGCAGGCAAGCGGAAATGCGACGCTCAAAATGCCGATCCAGCCCAGCCTGACATAGAGCACTAATCCCATGGAAATCCAGGCTGGGAGAAACAGCGACGACACGCCGCGCAGATCGCTCATCAAGGGAAGCGAAGTCATGTTCAAGGCGAACAGCATCGTACTAAAAAGATAAAGCCTGGGCAATGTCAAAGTCGGTGCAACGAGCAACACTGCAGCAGCCCAGATGAACCCCGAGATGAGGACATGCCGCCAGGAACGTCGACTCAACAAAAGCAGGTCCGCTTCGCAGAGGGCTTTTCCGCGCACAAACGAGATGTAACGAATGGCGAGATTCACGCCTGCAAACAGGCCCCAAACAATGACCAGTGGAAAATTCGGCGCCTCAGCAATGCATCCAAGATAAATGAAGACCAAAATGGCAACGATACTAGTCGGGAAGGTAAACACGACGAAGCGCAGCACAACCTGCATTTTTTCTGCAGCAATGTGATTCTTGACCAAATTGGCGTTGGCAGCATTCACAAATCACGGCACTTAATAAAATTATTCATTGAGTCAGGATGAGATCTGCAATCGCCAATAATACGTGTATCAAGAATAAATTACACCAGAATTTTTCAACCATGAACGCATCTCGCGCAACCAATTACGTCGCCCGAAAAAAAACGAAACGATGATCGGCC